>NZ_JAVJQP010000017.1:0-111744 GCF_040218875.1 Coleofasciculus sp. D1-CHI-01 | reverse complement strand
ACAATGCTTTGAGACAGCACTAAGCCGTGAACTCAAGTTCCGGCTCAAAGCTCGCGTCCCGTTAAAACGGGTTAAAATGTCTAGTCAGCTTTAGCTGACTTTAGCTATCAGCCGGAAATTTATTTCCCGGCTGACCTATAGATAACTCAGAAACAAACCTGTGACAATGCTTGGAGACAGAAAACCTTAATAAAAGGGAAGCAGCATCACGATTTATTTTGCCGTTTTCGCCTCAGCAATGAACCAGTGCCAAGAATCACTAAACCAATTAACCCCAGCATTGACGAGGGTTCAGGAACAGAAGTTGATGGCGGTTGCTGCACCTCAAACGCGCCAATGTCAGTTTGACTACCCGAAGTCCGGTTAAAGCCAGAACCCCGTTGGTCAGCAAGCCCTAAATACGTTTTAACTATCAATAAAACTTATCATAGAGTTCCGCGTCAGGTGAGGACGTTACTTCACATAAGCTTCATACAGCGCTTTTGGTAATAAGTGAGGTACACAGACAGATCCCCGACTTCGTAGGAGTTGTCGGGGATCTTGCTTAGAAATTTTGGTCGAGAGACGAACCCCAATAAAAATCTGTTGGGTTTCACTCCGTTCAACCCAACCTACTGGCGTGGCACAGCTAAAATTGTGGAGTAAATTTTACCATTGAATTGGGCGCACGCCATGCGCCCCTACGGTTTCTTTTCCGTAATTCTAATTCATCTTGCTTATACTAAATTCGGGTTAACTCCCCCCGTTATCACCCAGTCCGCGCAGGCGGACTACCCTTCGGGAAGGCTTCGCCTATGTTTGTGTAGCAGCGATTTCAATCGCCTCCTCTTGCTCTAATACCAACGCGATCGCTCCTCGAAAATCCTATTCAAACATGGGCGGTTCTTGTAGCTGATTTTCCGAAAAACTGAGGGGACTATGGGAAGGGGGTAAACTATTCACTGTCGCAGGTGTGCGAATTCGTTCTAGCTGACTCAATGCCCAACGCGCTGTTTCCTGAACATCAGCCTCCGGATCATCTAAGGCATAGGATAATAACTGACTCATTTGTGCGACTAATTCATACATCAACGTCACATCTCGGATCGCGTTTTTACGCACCTGGGGATTATCATCCTGTAGGGAAAGCGCTAATGCCCGATTCATCGGTTTGAGTGTCTTCATGCCAATTTGGGATAGCGCTTCTACAATTAAACTGCGCTGTTGAGAATCAGACTCTAGCATTAGATTCACCAAAGGTTGTACCGCCCTAGAATCCCCCCGTTGTGCTAGTTCCCAAATCGCTTTGCGTCGTTTGGCTGGATCAGAGTCTTGTATGTCTTTAATTAATTGGTTAATCCCATTTTTCTTCGCCAGCCGATGCTTCGGTTTCGTGAGTGCGGCGTTAGTTGAGGATTCAACATGGGATGGCGGTTTAATCGATGGGGAATCAGTAACACTCAACGTTAAAGGACTGTACCCGTTGGTATAGGATTCAGAGGGAGGAATTGGGGTGTCAACCGATTCGGCGGGTGATGAGTCTAGCCTATTGTTACTCGACATTACCATGGGCGGTTCCGGTTCCTCTGGAGGGGAAGAGGGCGGAGAATCCTCGGCTTTTGCAGAGGCTTGCCCTTTTTTGGGACTATCCAATACCTTGATTAAAAAGAATAAGCCTCCACCAAATACGACTAAGGTTCCAGACAAACCTGCGAGTATCCACAAGAGTTGCTTGCGCTGGCTGTTGGATTGAGCTTTTTCAGCATTTTGGTTGTCCTCCTCAGCGTTTTCTACTTCCGCCGGAGAATTATCAGGTTCAGGAACTTCCGCCGCCGCTGCTTGCAGCTTAGTCCATGTTGTTAAACCAACAACACCATCAGCGTTGAGATCGATTGACTCTTGAAATTCAATAACGGCAAGCCGGGTAGTGTCTCCATAGACGCCATCAGGTTCACCCTCATAGTAGCCTAGCTTTTTCAGTCGAGTCTGTAAGGCTTGCACTGTTTCGCCTCGACTACCCACTTGCAGGGGTAATTCCTCAATGCCTTTAGGACTTGGGGATTGGGCGAGGAGTAGGGGTTGGGATAGGTTAACCGAAGGATGGGCGATCGCAGGATTTAATCCCACAAAAGAACCAATGCCCATAAACCCGCCCAGGCAGGTCATGTAGGCAGCTAGAAGTACGGGGGAGCGATGGCAAGTCATAGGGAAATTAGGAACTTGAAGGGTTTGCCATGATAGTTTGCCTATTTAGTCTCACTCCAAGATAGCTCAAATTCTTACTCGTGACGTACTCCTATAGTGAACTACCTACATCAAATCTAAGATTATGATGTAAGCTTCGCATCTCATCCGCCAATGCCTCAATACCCGAAAGTACATTGGTCTGACTCAGCGTCTCTGGTTAGTTATCTAACCTTTATCTCCTAGCAGGAGAACCCACGCAGCAGCCCTGGTTCCCAAGGCAGAATACTATTTTTTCGCCGCTTGGTTTTCGCGGGAAAGTGGCTATAGTTCTAGCCGATAACTTTAATTTTAACAGATGAGAGTAATTTATGGTAAGGCATGAAAAAGCAAATGTTTATAAAAACAAGTTTTTCCTCACGGGCGATTTATCCCGACGCTGACATAAAAGTACAGCGTGGGACTTCTCGCCGAATCAAGTTAAGCTGAAATAGGTTAGCGGGGTAATCCTTCTACTTCAGAATCCTGGAGTTTGATCGGTAAAGCAATTAACCCCATCGCCTTCAAGCTGAGGATAAGGCGATCGCTCGTCGTTAAGGGTTCGGCGGTAACGGTTTGATTGACACTCGTCCAAGCTTGGCGGAATGATGTTAATCCCTGAGCAATTTCCTGACGCTGATTAATTAAATAGATACTCACTAACGTCAAACTGACGCCTACCCATTGCAGGGAACTTAAGACTTCCCCTAAAAACAGATTGCCAAATAGCAGAGCAAACACAGGAGTCAGAAACGTCAAAGCACTGAGACTGGTAAGATTCCCCTTAGAGGCAAAATAGAAGAATAACCCATAGGCGATCGCACTACCAAATATTGTTGAGTAAGCCAGTGCCATCCAACCACTTAAGTCAATGTTCACCCACTGTTGAGATTCCCACATACCCGACAGCGCAAACAAGGGTAATCCGCCTAAAATCAGATGCCAACCTGTCGCCACAACCGGATCGGCATATCGACAGATAAAGCCAATGAGTACCGTTCCCACAGCCATCGACAGGGACGCCAGTAACATCAGCCATTCCCCATTTTGAAACAGATGCTGCCAACTCAATTCCACTGTTGCCATATTGCCATGGAGCAGGCTCACAATCCAGGCATCGGGCAACCCAATCAAACTGATGCCCACAATACCAATTGCCAGTCCTATGCCACCCCACAGACCAATAATTTCACCAAAAAGCCAACCTGACAGTAAGGCGACAGCTAAAGGCTGAGAATCAATCATCACTGAACCCAAGCCAGCCCCGGTTCGCACTAAGCCCTCGGCTAAAAAGCCTTGAAACAAAGCACCGTCTATCAACGCAAACAGGCTAATCCATAACCAAGCTGCCCATCCTTTGGGCTGAGGACGCCCCATTATCGACGCTGCAATTAGAATAAGCACTCCAGCCGGGACTAAACGCACTCCTGCCATAAATAGAGGAGTTGTATCGGGAATGACGCCTTTCATCGCGACCATCGCCGTCCCCCACAGGAAAAACGGTGCAATCAGTGCAATCAACAGTAGGGGCGCACGGCGTGCGCCCTTTAAGGGGGCAAAAGGGGATTGGTTGGTTATTTTGAGCTGCATGAGATCGTGTTTATTATCAACGCTGGGGATCAACCCGATATATTTTTTTACGATTCTTTACATAGATTGTACTAAATTTTTACTTTATGTTAAGCATACGAGACAAAAATGTCATGGGTTATTGTCCTTTGTCCTTCGTCCTTCGTCATTCGACAGGTCTGTGCTGAAAACATGATTCGGACAAAAAGTCTGAGATCGTGCAAACTGGTAAAGTAATATAGCGGTTCTCACGCTGGCTAACGTATTTAACGTGGCGGGACACCGCTTCGTGTCTACATCCCTCATTTTTGAAACGATATGCCCTGGCCCTTTAAGCCTAAATCGCGTAAACAAATTGCTCGCATCGAAATCACGGGTTTGATTGCTGGTAATACTCGCCAACGGGTACTAGACGCACTCAAAACCGTGGAAGAAAAGAAATTTCCTGCCTTACTGTTGCGAATTGACAGTCCTGGTGGCACCGTTGGTGACTCTCAGGAAATCTACAGCGCCTTGATGCGCCTGCGGGAGAAGGTGAAAATTATTGCCAGTTTTGGGAATATCTCCGCCTCTGGGGGAGTTTACGTTGGTATGGGAGCTGAACATATCGTGACCAACCCTGGTACGATTACAGGAAGCATTGGCGTTATCCTGCGCGGCAATAATCTAGAACGCCTCTTGGATAAGGTTGGGGTTTCCTTCAAAGTTGTTAAATCGGGTCCCTACAAAGATATTCTGGGGTTTGACCGCGAACTCACTGAGCCAGAAAAGACGATTCTGCAAGAGATGATTGATACGAGTTATCAGCAGTTCGTGCAAACCGTTGCTGAAGCACGAAACCTGGCGGTGGAAACGGTGAGAAGCTTTGCTGATGGTCGAATTTTTACGGGTCAGCAAGCCTTGGATTTAGGGGTGGTTGATCGCCTCGGCACTGAGGAAGATGCCCGTCGCTGGGCAGCCGAACTGGTGGGTCTTGACCCAGAGAAAACAAAATGTGAGACGATTGAAGAACCTAAGCGCCTCTTGAGTCGTTTGATTCCTGGCAATACGGGTCGGATGAACTCTGGGTTATCGGCAGGGATAAATTGGTTAGAATTTGAACTATCGACCAGTGGTCAACCGCTTTGGCTCTATCGACCTTAGGGGTTTGCTCCAGGAACAGGGGAGCAGGAGAGCCGGGGTGCAGGGGAAACAAAAGAGTTAACTCATGCACCATGCCCTCGAAGGTTGTGAAGGGTCAAAGCTCAAAACCTAGTCAGGGCGGGTTTTGTACAAATGTTACCATCAATAGCTGGCGCGAAAATCCCTAAACCCGCCCCTACAAACCAGATTCCCTTGAGCAAGCGCGTTGGGTCAAAACTCAAAACTTTTTAGGAGGATATCAACAGTGGAGTGGCGTGTTCGAGCGATTCGTGGGGCAACAACGGTGTCAGAAAATACGGTTGCAGCAATTCGAGAGGCTGTAACAGAACTTTTAGATGAGATAGAAACCCATAATCAGATCGACCACGAGGAAATGATCAGTGTAATCTTTACAACGACACGGGATTTGGATACGATTTTTCCTGCCGCGATCGCACGCGAACGTCCTCATTGGGAAAATGTAGCATTACTCGATCTCCAGCAAATGTATGTAGAAGGAAGCCTGGAACGCTGCATCCGGTGCCTCATCCATATTAATACCCCTGTGAGCCAAACCGAGATTTATCACCCTTATCTGCGCCAAGCAAAAAACTTACGACCCGATTGGAGTTTAGCTTTCAACGCATGAAGCCCCACACCATAGCGGTACTCCGCTTGGTGCTGGGATGGATAGGCGGGTTGCTGTAGGAACGGAAGCAACCAATCAATCTGGTGCGTCTTGACCGAGGATGTCACTTGTTATTTAAATAACTTGATGTTTGACTCAGAGAAATGTCTCGCCCTGTAGACAACCTTCTCCGCATTATCGACGCCAGAGACTCACGTTTGCGTAAGTCCAGCATTTCGGCAAGACTCTGCTCATCCTTATCCAATGGATTTTTTTCTTGATCAGGTACGACGGTTACTTCAGTGTCTGAATCATAAGCAACTGTCTGGGAAGAGTCCAGCGTCTGGATTGCTTGTGTCTTAGCCAGCGATTGCGGCGGTTGGGAAACTTGACGGTGATTTACGGGGCGTCTCCGTTTTTTACGCCGACTTGGTTTAGACGGTTTGATAACTTGACGACGTTGAGTAGATTGCCTAAACGCCTGAGTGACTAACCAAGAACCGGCAGCACAACCAAAGGCTAGACCCAAAAATAAAGCAAGGGGTAAACCTTCTTTTGGTGAAGAGTTTTCTGTCGAGGAGGTTATCGGAGAGTTCGATAAGGGTGTCTGTCTTGCGGTTGATTCCAAAATCGTTGAGACCAAAGGTTTCGGCACAGATTTATCTGACTCAATCCGCCCAGGATCGAGTAAACCAACTGCTGCCACAGTGCCAATCAAGACGAGAAAGCCCCAGATTGTTCCCCACAAGACAAAGGGATACCTGTTAACGAGCTGCTGTAATACCTGTGGGTAATTGTGCTGTTCGGAAGAATGGTCAGATGAATTGAGCATTGACGCCCTTTACAGTCAGGATCAACTTGAAAACGCGACGCTTTGCGCCTTGAGAGTAGAGAAACCACTATGCTGAAGGAATTTTAACATGGTTTCTTGGATAACATGACAAAAATCCTCTCAATGCCATTACCGAGATGCGCTAGCATTAACAATCGCAAGGCGTAATTAAAGGGTGATCGAACAGATATGACAGGAGAGCTAACATCTACAATTAGCATTCGCGAGCAAAAGCAGCAACCGCATCACCCGGATAGTCCTGCTCACACTCACCTACCTCATGGCAGATCATCACGCCCAACTTGGACGATTGAGGAGAGTGAGAAACTTTATCGGATTCAGGGATGGGGAGAACCCTACTTTTCGATTAACGCCGTCGGTCATGTGACGGTTTCCCCCAAAGGCGATCGCGGCGGTTCCCTGGATTTGTTTGAATTAGTCGAAGCGCTCAAAGGACGTAATCTGGAACTCCCGTTATTAATTCGCTTTTCCGATATCCTTGCCGATCGCATTGAGCGCTTAAATGCTTGTTTTGCTAAGGCGATCGCTCGCTATAACTACCCAGGTTGTTACCAGGGGGTTTATCCAGTCAAGTGCAATCAGCACCGACATCTCGTTGAAGAGTTGGTACAGGTTGGACACCCCTATCAGTTTGGCTTAGAAGCGGGGTCTAAACCGGAACTGATGATTGCACTAGCCACCTTAAAAACTGATGGCGCTCTCCTTATATGCAATGGTCACAAAGACCGAGAATATATCGAAACGGCACTGCTATCCATGCGGTTGGGACAAAAACCGATTATTGTGATTGAGCAACTCGAAGAAGTCCAGCTTGTTATTGACATTTCGGCAAAACTAGGCATTGAGCCGATAGTCGGTGTACGAGCCAAACTGAGTACAAAAGGGATTGGGCGTTGGGGAGAATCCACAGGCGATCGCGCTAAGTTTGGTCTGACGCTTCCGGAGATCCTTTCGTGTGTCAATCAACTCCGGGATGCTGGATTGCTCAACGCCTTGCAGTTATTGCACTTTCATATTGGCTCTCAAACCTCTGCGATTAGCGTGATTAAAGATGCGATTCGAGAAGCCAGTCAAATCTATGTCGAGTTGCGTGCCTTGGGCGCTAATATGAACTATCTGGATGTGGGGGGTGGTTTAGCCATTGACTATGACGGCTCTAAAACCAACTTCCACGCCTCGAAAAATTACAACATGCAGAATTATGCCAACGATATCGTTGCCGAGGTGAAGGAAGCCTGTGAAGCACGTCATATTCCCGCCCCGGTGTTAATTAGTGAAAGTGGTCGTGCGATCGCCTCTCATCAATCCGTACTCATCTTTGATGTCCTCAATACCAGCGATGTTCTCTCTGGAGAACCTGCACCTGCTCACCAGAACGAACATCTGATTATCCGTAACCTCTGGGAAACTTACGGAAATATCACTGTCGAAAATTACCAAGAAGCTTACCACGACGCTATTCAATTTAATGAAGAAGCCAAAAGCCTCTTCAATCTCGGTTATCTCAGCCTGACTCAACGGGCTAGAGCCGAACAATTGTACTGGGCGTGCTGTGAGAAAATTCTCAATATTGTTAGAACTCAGGACTATGTGCCTAGTGATCTGGAAGACTTAGAAAAAACAATGGCGTCAATTTATTATGTCAACTTATCAGTCTTTCAATCGGTTCCTGATTCCTGGGCAATGAACCAACTCTTTCCGATTATGCCCATCCATCGGCTGGATGAGGAACCAACCCGTCGCGGTATCTTAGCCGATTTGACCTGTGACAGTGACGGCAAAATTAACCAGTTTATCGATCTGCGAGATGTTAAATCCGTGCTGGAACTGCATCCGTTAAGAAAAGCGAAAGTACAGGAAAACCAGAGTAGCGGCGGGGAGTTTACGGATCAGGTAACTCAACCGACTCCTCTAGAGGAATCGGGAAAAACCTCTCATCCTCAAACCAGAGAACCCTATTACCTCGGCTTATTTTTAGTCGGAGCTTACCAAGAAATTATGGGCAATTTACACAACCTGTTTGGCAACACCAATACTGTCCATATTCGACTCACACCCAGAGGCTATGAAATTGAGCATCTGGTTAAGGGAGATACCATAACAGAAGTATTGAGTTATGTTCAGTACGATGCTGAGGACTTAGTTGAAAGCATTCGTCGTCGCACCGAACAAGCTCTACGAGACAATAGCATTACCTTGGCAGAATCCCAACGGTTGCTGCAAAACTACCAGAAAAGTCTGAGTAGTTATACTTATCTGTCTTCTTAGTTAGGGTCTGGTTCTTCGGTACTTGTGTTTATGGTTAAATTGCGCACCCAACCAGCAACATGAATGGTTGGGTGAGCAACTCAGAGGTTATGGAGTGACGTCCTCCTACACCGACCCTACGGGTACAGTTGTAGGCTTCCTTTGTCGCCGTTGTAGAACGACGCTTCCGGCGTTTTATAGTGGGGAATACGCCCAGCCCCACTTTTTGCTTATCGCAAGAGAAACTTTGACGATATGAGGTTTGACTTTCACTGTCAACTTACCAGCATTCGCAGCTTTGTAAATGAGAATTGAAAGAATTTGTCCTCATCAGCGAATTATACCTTATGCTGAACTTGTTGTCAGAAAAAATCAAAACAAGCTTCTAGAGACTGGCAATTCATCTCACGCCTCCCTATCGGGTAGGACGTGAGGCTTCTTGCCAAATGAGCTAACCATTTTGACCCAGAAGAATTTCATCAATCGCTTGCTTTTCTTCGGGGTCTTGGGATGGAAGTGTCTGGCGGGTATCCGTAATCAGCCAATCGAGGGCAGCCGCTTGCACGTCAATTGTTGCACCCGTCTTATCAACGCAGTAACGTCCAAAGACCAGCTTATCGACTAAGCGAACGCCTGCACCCAAGCGGGAATATTCAAAAATAACGCTGTTATCAACCGTTGCGCCTTTACAAATCCAGCAATTCGGACCAATCATCGATGGACCAATAATTTTCGCTCCATCTTCAATATGGGTCATACCGCCAATGTAAACCGGTCCGGTGATATCCACTTTGTCCCAATTGACCGCCACATTTAATCCGGTGTAAACACCGGGAGCAACTTGTTTACCGGGAATCGAGACATTTTTGATGTCTCCCGTCAAAACACCCCGAACCGCATGCCAATAGTCGGGAACTTTGCCAATGTCCACCCACTGGAAATCCATTGATACGGCATAAAAGGGCGCATCCATTTCCACTAATTTGGGAAATAAATCGCCACCGATGTCATATTCCTGACCAGATGGAATATAATCTAAGACTTCGGGTTCAAAAATATAAATGCCCGTATTGATATTGGTGCTGAGAGCTTCTTCTACCGAGGGTTTTTCCTGGAAAGTTTTAATCCGACCGCTTTCGTCAGTCACCACCACACCGTAGCTAGAGACTCGCTCTCGCGGCACGGGTTTGGTCACAATCGTAGCCACAGAACCTTTTTCTTTATGCCACTTGACAGCAGCAGACAGATCGAGATCAATGAGAGCATCCCCGCAAAGGACAACAAAGGTGTCGTCAAAAAAGGGATAAAAGTCTTGGATCTTACGCATGCCACCGGCAGAACCCAAGGCTTCTCCCACCAGTTGACCATCGATAATTCGACCTTCAAATGAATAGGTAATTTCGACACCAAATCGTTGACCGTCCCGGAAGTAGCCTTCAATTTCATGAGCTAAGTGAGAGACGTTAACCACAACTTGCTCAAAACCATGCTGCCTTAGAAGTTCTAATAAAAACTCCATCACAGGTTTTTGCAGGATGGGAATCAATGGTTTGGGAATGGTGTAGGTAATGGGGCGAACCCGAGTCCCCTTACCGGCTGCCAGAATCATGGCTTTCATAAAATTATCTTCCTCAAGCTATGCCACAAATGTTCAAGTTGGTCAATTGAGTCTGATGCTCAGTGGTTGCCCTTAAGGACGTTGAACCGTTGTCAAGACTCATCCTATATACCGGGAAAAATGACAGAGATCAGGTGACAAAGGGGTAGGTTCACAAAAGTTTGAGTGACTACCGATACCTAATCAATCACTATGCACCACTAACCTGGGTAAGTACGTAGAAGGCTACATACCGTATACATGAGTATCTGAATGCTCTTGCCTGAAGCCAGGAGGCAAAACGGCAAGATGCGGTTCGTTGGACTGGTATTGGTGCATTCTGTCAAGTGTTGAACAGCCGATTAAGCTGCCAATCGGAATCGCAGATAACACCCCTGATTGATTTACCCCAGCGTCCGGATTTTTAAGTCTTGGTAGAATTCCTCTTGGGATAATTCCACCTTAGACTGAGCCGATAACAGGAGCAGCGCCCAAAACACACCGACTCGATCGCTGACTAGGGGTTTAGTGGTATCAACAGCCCTTGGGCGATTGTCATTCGTCGATACTGTTGGTGATACCGTCCACCACTCTAGCAATTGCTCTAGATTCAGCCAATCTTTTCCTGCTGCTATTTCATGCCAATGACCGGAAATAAACTGTTCTAGGCGTTTAGCAATGTCGGTTAGATTTTCATCGTGAGCTAGCTGGGTGATAGCTTGTGCTGCTTGTCCTCGTGATAGAGATTGTCGGCGGGTAGAGCGAATGGGTGTGGGGGTGGCTTCGAGTTGATCTGCCATTTGCTGCAATTGCTCGATCAACTCGTTTAGGGTGACGGGGCGTTTTTTGGGCGGGGGTGCAGCCGTGCGACGACGGATATGGCGTTCCAAATACAAGGGTAAGCGCGGTTCATTCGTGGGATCGATTTCCGAGGAGGTATCGCTGTCTTCGGGTTCATCGGGTTCCTCTAAACGCTGTAGCGTGTCGGCTTTGAGTAAAACAAGCATTGACGCCCATAAAAAAGCTTGTCCGGATTGGGACAAGTCGGTGTCACGCGGACTCATTTGGGCATCATCCCCCCAAGGGAGGCTACTGAGATAGCGATCAATCACTTCAATCACCTGAACATCCCAGGGATCGATTTCTCCCCGTTGGGCTAGGTCAATTAATAGCGCGATCGCTTCGGTCGCAGGTGTTTGTCTCATCAGAGATAGGGGAAGCAGGGGGAGCAGGGGGAGCAGGGGGAGCTGGGGGAGCTGGGGGAGCTGGGGGAGCTGGGGGAGCTGGGGAAGCAGAGGAAGCTGGGGGAGCTGGGGGAGCTGGGGGAGCTGGGGAAGCAGAGGAAGCAGGGGAAGCTGGGGGAGCTGGGGGAGCTGGGGGAGTTGACTAAACATTCAACACTCTCACATTGCCCCAAAATCTATTCACCTTTGCTCAACGATGGTACCTTCTGTTACCGTTTCAGATGCCGATAGTGCGGGTAATTGGTGTTCTTCGACTTCTGCCTTATAGCGTTCCATGTCTTGCTCTAATTCTTCAATGCGTTCCTCTTTCGCCCGGATCTGGCGAGCGGCTTTCCAGGACTCTAGCTGTCGCTGTAGCTGCGCCCAAACACCAAAAAGCCATGCTAATACAGAACCTAGTCCCATGGCTATAATCAGTTCTAGGGCTAGAGGAGCCTCAACATCAATGCCTTCAATAATTTGAATCGACGTGGGCTGCGTGTTTTGCAAGCTAAACAAAACCAACGCTAAACACACAGCAAATATGAGCAGAAAGTTTAGTTGTCGCATTAGTTTAGTCCTATAGTTTACAGTTTCTTAACAATTTTAGCAAGAGACTTCAAAACCTTTTGTCTGGAGCAACAATTGAGAAAATGAGTAAAAGCATCGCCGATTTGCGGCAAGAGTACAGCCTACAACGGTTAAATAAAACAGAGGCTCATCCCAATCCATTCGAGCAATTTACCTTATGGTTTGACCAAGCGGTAGCCACGAAGTTGCCAGAACCCAATGCGATGACTCTGGCGACGGCAACACCTGATGGGAAACCGTCTGCGCGAATGGTACTGCTTAAAGGATACGATCAGCGGGGGTTTGTCTTCTATACCAACTACAAAAGTCACAAGGGACAACAGTTATTGGCAAATCCTTGGGGCGCGATCGCGTTTTGGTGGACTCAGCTAGAACGACAAGTACGGATTGAGGGACAGATTGAACAGGTGTCGCCTGAGGAGTCGGATGCTTATTTTCATAGCCGTCCCCAAGACTCTCAACTGGGGGCTTGGGCATCTGAGCAAAGTCAGGTGATTGACAGCCGCGAGGTACTAGAGCAACGATTACAACAGCTTAAAAAAGAGTATGAGAATAAAACTATACCACGTCCACCTCACTGGGGAGGATTTCGATTAATTCCTGTCGCCATTGAGTTTTGGCAGGGGCGTCCAAGTCGGTTACATGATCGGTTGCTCTATCAACGTACAGAAGAGGGTAGCTGGATGATACAACGTTTATCGCCTTAGAGTCATTGATCAGGGAACGGGGAACGGGGAACGGGGAACGGGGAACAGGAAATTCATAATTAATTATTAAAAATTCATCAGTCATCAGCTATTGCCGATCGCCAAAATCAAGGTTATCTTGGAAAAGCTATGATACCAGAACTTGATGTTGATTTTTCAGCATCAATACGAATACTAATTGTTAAAAGTCAACCAGTGGGGTGCATCATGAGATTAAATTTATTCCCCTTTGGTAGAAAATAGAAATGTTGAGAGCAAAAGTTGGTCAAACACTGACTTTACTATTGAGCTTACCAATACTTTTAGCCGCTTGTAGTCCGGCTCAAAATCAGTCTGCTCAAAGCAATACCGTGACCATTATGGGAGTCGTTACAGGTAAGGGTGAGGAGGAACTTAAAAAAGCCCTAGCACCATTTACTGAAGAAACAGGAATTAAAGTAGTTTACGAAGGCACGAGTGAGTTCGCCACTCTATTACCCGTGCGGGTTGATTCAGGTAATGCGCCGGATATTGCCATGTTTCCCCAACCGGGTTTGATGGCTGACTTTGCCCGCGAAGGAAAGCTGGTGGCGATTGATTCCTTTATGGATATGACGCAGCTATCTGATGCTTATGCTCAGGATTGGTTGAATCTAGCTAGCGTTGATGACCAAATCTATGGTATCTGGTATCGGGCATTTGTTAAAAGCTTAGTTTGGTATAACCCAACCGCCTTTGCAGCCAAGGGTTATGAAATCCCGAAAACATGGGATGAAATGATCGCATTGTCAGACAAAATTGTAGCCGATGGCGGTGTTCCTTGGTGTATCGGTATGGAAAATGGTAGTGCTACAGGTTGGGTGGGGACAGATTGGGTAGAAGATATCATGCTGCATCAGGCTGGGGCAGAGGTTTATGATCAGTGGATTACTCATGAAATCCCCTTCAATCATCCCACTGTTGAGGCAGCTTTTGAAAAATTTGGCACAATTGCCCTTAACCCTAAATATGTCCTTGGGGGTACAACGGGTGTACTGAGTACCCCATTTGGAGACTCACCGAAGGGTCTTTTTGAACAATCACCCAGTTGCTATATGCATCATCAGGGTAGCTTTATTACATCGTTTTTCCCCGATGATGTGGTGATGGGTAAGGATGTTGATGTTTTTCCCTTTCCCACAATGAATCAAGACATTGATGCTCCTGTGTTAGTTTCAGGAGAAATCGTTGCCATGTTTAATGATACTCCAGAAGCGCAAAAGTTAATGGAGTATTTAGCAACATCAAAGCCTCATGAAATCTTGGCAGGTATTGGCGGTTATCTCTCTCCACATCAACAGGTGAGTTTAGAGGCGTATCCGGATGAGGTAACAAAACGACAAGTTGAGATTTTATCGAAGGCAAAAGTGGTGCGCTTTGATGGTTCAGATATGATGCCAGGAGCCGTGGGAACAGGTACGTTTTGGACAGGTATTGTAGATTATGTGGGTGGAGAAGATGTGGATAGTGTTTTGAATAAAATTGAGGAAAGTTGGTCGGATAGATAATCTAAGTAAGTAGGGACAATATAAGTTAACGGTAAACATCTTCACTTTTAAAGGTTGTTGAACCCAAGCTTCTAAATTCTATGTCTAGTTCTTCCAGGAGTACCTTTACAAAGTCGGCAATCATTACTTTATCATCTTCATGTTCGGGTAAAGGTACCATGATTTCTAATAATCCTTGACTGTAATTAATCCGCGAACCCCTTTGTTCACCGAACTCCTCTAGCAGTTGTTCATACATTTGCCAACTGACATCGGTCATTAGCAGTTGTTGACCGGGGGGAAGAATTATTTGCTTGAGTTGGACTTGCATGGTTTTCTCCGGTAGAGTTCGCGATCGCGGGTTGGGGATTTGCCGCTTCCCCTCACCTATTGCCGCCTACGTAACCGTTGCCTTCTTTGTAATCTACATCAAATAGTAATACCAAGTTGCGTTCTATCATGTCTAGGAACAGCGTTGCGTGAAGCTTTCGCTATAGCCTAGTCCAGTTTGTCTCATTCTAGGTGTTACCCTAAAACTAATTTCCGATAAGAAAACCGCAATAAATCACCATGGTTCACCTTCCAACTCAATCAGATCCACCCTTTTCACCTCGGCAAACCTTACCGACGATGTATGATTTACCTTCTGATAACCTGGAGGAACCTGGATTGCCAGACGAGTTTCATTTTTTCCAACCCTTATTGTTGTTTCTGACATTTCAACCGGCTAACTGGAATCGAGAGTTAGTATTTTCGGCTTGTGATTTGAATCTTTACTATAGTGTTACCCATCCTCAGTGGTACAAACGTCCAGATTGGTTTGGGGTGGTAGGTGTACCTCGGTTGTATGAAGGGCGGGATTTACGATTAAGTTACGTGGTTTGGCAAGAAGAGGTAAATCCCTTTGTCGTTGTCGAATTATTATCGCCCGGTACACAAGAGGAAGATTTGGGTAACACGGTACAAATACCAGGAAATCCGCCAACAAAGTGGCAAGTTTACGAGCAGATTTTGCGGATTCCTTACTCGATTGTTTTTAGTCGGTATACTAATGAAGTGCAGGGGTTTCATTTAGTCGGGGGTCATTATGAACCGATGAATCTGATTGATAATCGGTTATTGATGCCGGAATTAGAGCTAAGTTTAGGATTATGGCAGGGGAGTTTTCGGGGAATTAATCGTCTGTGGTTGCGCTGGATGACTATTGAGGGTGAGTTAATTTTAACGCCAGAGGAGGACGCTGTTGAGGCAAGAGAACAGGCTGTTGAGGCACAGGAACAGGCAGCGGCGGAACAGGAAAGAGCAGAACGATTGGCGGCACGATTGCGAGAGTTAGGAGTTGATCCCGATGAGTTGGAATAGCTGTATAAAATGGATTCATTTGACCTAGTTATATCAGATCACCTAAATTTTCCGTAGATAACGGGCACGGGCGGGTGTTCCCCAACACACCTGTTGAGCCGGAATATTACTAAAAACACTACTGCGGGAGCCAATAACGGCATTCGCTCCAATTTGGACACCAGGAGCAATAAAGCAATCCGTCGCAATCCAAACTCCATTCCCAACGCTAATTTCTGCCGTTTTCAGACTAAAAGCCGCATCTTGGATATCATGACTTCCGGTGCAAAGATAGCTTTTTTGAGAAATCACACAATGGCATCCGATGTGAATCTGCTCTAAGCTGTATAAAACAACATCATCCCCAATCCAGCTATAGTCGCCAATTTCTACCTTCCAAGGATAGGTAAAGCGAGCAGTTGGACGGATGAGTACCCCTTGACCAATTTTGGCACCAAATAGCCTCAGGATAAAGCGGCGAAAGCCATTAAAATTATGGGGACTGATTGGAAAAGCAATAGCTTGCACCAACCACCAGAGTAAAATGAACCAGCTTGGACGCCCCCGGTCAAAATTGGACTGGTCATAATTTCGCAAATCAACTAATGGGGTGTCATCCAAAACAGGAGGTTCGGTGAAATCTGGAACGTTGGTGTTTAAGTCTCGGCTCATAGATAAGCTGTTCGGCATTTAAACCTTAATATCAATAATGGCGAAATCATTGTATGTAGTGCGAGCATCTTGCTCGCTACTAAGCATCTTGCTCGCTACTAAGCATCTTGCTCGCTACTAATACCCAATTGAAAGGCATGACAGCTCACTTATAGCGTTTTTATTTTAGATGTAGAATTCACAATATTAGAACAATGTAACAGCCGATTAGGAATTGGGAGAAACCACAGAAGTAGCCGGAGATTTCTCCGATGATACGGTTGATGTTTTCGCCTCTGGATTTAGATGACCGCCAAATTTACGTAATTCGTAGAGTTTGACACCAATTTGATATTCGTATTGACTCAACAAGCGTCCGTAAATATAACCTGCTTTACCATCCAGAAAACCAAATTGGATAAAGTAAAAGATAATGAACCGCAAGGTGGGTTTAAATGGCATCCACACCCAAACCTTTCTCAAAAAACGCTTACGCTGTACCGCATCTCCAAATAAATTAGCACCAATCGTTCCTGATTCATCATGACCCGTGAGCATATTAAGGTAGACCCGGGCTTCCCAGTTGGAATAGCGATTGTGTCGTGCCAGCCAATGGTAGATATCTCGGAAGTCGATATGATCCATATCTGCTTTGAGATAACCGACTAAACCTTGCAGGATAACGTGTTCGTGAACTTCATTATCTCCTGTATTGGGAATTCCTTCAGTTCCCAGATTTTCATAGCGACCTTTTTGATGTTTAAACAAGCGCAGATTCCAGTCTGGATATTTTCCCCCGTGGCGAATCCACTTACCTAAGAAATAAACGCGGCGATTGAGATAGTACCCTTCATAGTTGGGATTTTTAATCGCCGTAGCAATTTCCTCCCAAAGCGCTGGGGGAATACGTTCATCGCAATCCACAATCAACACCCATTCATTACGAAAGGGCAGATTTTCTAAACTCCAGTTTTTCTTTTTGGGCCAATGTCCATTGAAATAAAATTGCACGACTTTCGCACCCGTTTTTTCGGCAATTTCGATAGAGCGATCGCTACTTTGGGAATCCACTACAAATACTTCATCGGCTCTAGCCACACTAGCCAGACAAGCCGGAAGGTTAGCTTCTTCGTTTTTTGCCGGAATTAGAACCGAAACGGGAACTTTAGAATCAAGATTAGTCATACTTTAAAAAGATTTAATTGGTGAGAACGGGAACGGTTTACTTGTAGTTTGAACGCTTGTAATGAATACGATTCAAAATGGGTTCGAGTTGGGGCAGGCGGAACTGTGATAAATAGCGCAAATTTTAGCATTCCCTCGATTCCTGGAGAGGATTATGAAATTTTGTCACTTTGACCATACCATTTCTACTGGTTAAACAAACGTTTGGCTAGATGCTCCAATTCATAGTTTAGCGTTTTGAGCGTCTTTATTCTGGTGGGATAGGCTACAGTGCCATTCTCAATTAAAGAATTTGAACGGGATAAGGGATGGGAAATAGCCACATAAATGCCATTACGTTCCATCAATGTTATAACTTCCTAACTCACTAACCTGCCAACTTTCAGTTGAAGGTTCAGTCGTTACCCAGATGAGCGTGCAATACCGCTAGGGTTTCTGCAAGCTGGCTGAGGCGCGTTTCCAGATCATCTTTGCGACTCAGTAGTTGTCGTAGCTTCTGATAACGTGCGATCGCTAAACTGACACTAGGGACTTGATCGGCTGGACAGGTACGCACCCAAAACTGACCGTCTGCATTTAATCCACAAAGGCGATAACCTGCACGGGGGGATTCACAGGTAACATTCTCATCGCCCTGGGATTGATGCCACGGTTGGGTTACGTAGTCCATGAGTCGATCCACTTCAGCACGACGTACTCCTGAGTGATCCGCTTCCGGTTGACGGGTATGAGATTCTAACCACCCCTCAACGATTGGTCCATCCATATAAATATCTTGAATTTGGCGGACTATGGTATGTAGTTGTTTCTGCCAACCGGAGACAATCTCTTCAATTTCTTTGAGCAGATTCATTGCCAAGGCGGGATTGGCGCTATGGCGATGTTCACTGAAGCTAGCCGATTTGAGTTTCGGCAGTGTTGGGGTTTTATCTTGCTGCTTTTGAGCCGGGAATGGCGTCACACTAATCGAAAATGAAGGTTCTTTCCCTTGGGCGGAGTCGCTAGACTGATCCCCAGTTGAGTCCACTGGAGACGCCACAGCCGTGGATGGGGTGGAGTCATCCTGGGCTAACTGAGATAAAGTGCTTTCGATCCGTTGCAATTCTGGTTTCATAGGGCAAAAATCACGCTGATTACAGCAGATGCAGTCCGTAGGGTTGGGTTTGGGGACATGACCACCTACCTATTCAATTTTTACCCAATCTGGGAAGAGATTCGGCAAATCGCTAATTTTTGGTCATTGTCCATTAAACTTGATCACGGCAGATGAAAGCGATCGCGGGAACCATACTATCCATGGGTCAGCTTATCCTGGTCACGGGTCCAGCCCGTTCTGGAAAAAGTGAATGGGCAGAACAATTAGCCGATAAGACAGATAAGCAGGTTGTTTATGTGGCAACGGCACAGGTTGATCCCAATGATTTGGAGTGGGTTGCCCGGATTGAGAAGCACCAACAGAGACGCCCCGCCGAGTGGACTTTGGTGTGGACGCCGATAGAATTAGTCGAGACGATTCTGGAGTGGGATCAACCGGATTATTGTCTGTTAATTGACTCCTTGGGAACCTGGGTGGCGAATTGCCTCGATCAAGAGGATGGGATTTGGCAGGATACCACAGACACCCTCTTGCAGACTGTTAACCAGACCTCAGCTACCCTAATTTTGGTGGCTGAAGAAACGGGTTGGGGTGTAGTTCCGGCTTATCCCCTAGGCAGAACTTTTCGCGATCGCCTCGGTCAAATCGTGCGTCAGTTCGGTATAATTGCCAATCCCGTGTATTTGGTTACGGGTGGTCATGTACTTAATCTCAGCACCCTGGGATCACCGCTATCGCGGGAATCGCTACCATAGAAATACAGACGGTAACAATAAAGCAGCTTTTGCTGCTGAGGTTTTATATATTCTATGGCATCTGAAGAGCAAGTCAAACGCTACCTAGCCTATTGGTTTCAGGTTGGCAAAACAATGGTCGTCCACAATGGTGAAAAAGTGCTGCAACCACAGCGAATCATTGCAGGCGATCGCTATAGTCAGGAGTTTGAGGAACTCTGGCAATATCTGCTGTCACCAGAAAGCGGGGATTGTTATCTCACCGGAACTAGCCAGACGATTTCTGAGTTGTTGACATCCAAGTGGGATCTTGAACCCTGTTCCCGATGCGATATGCCTGTTCCTATGTTCAACGTGGGATTACCGCCAGAGTCTTGCGCCTGTAGCGATTTATCCAATTGGCCCAATACGGATTTACCCAAGCCGCGAGAACCGATCAATACTCAGGATCGCTTGAGGACGATTCACCAACGTCTTCGTCATGGGGAAAATCGAGAGGGTAGTGATCGAGATGCTGCTCCCGATCCCAACAATCAGACCCGAGAATCTCCTCACCCTCGAGAATCGTTAAATCAGAAAGAGTATCTGAGGTTGGTGCGCGATCGCACCTCTTGTCTCAGGAAACCTTTGTCAGCATCACCTGATAATTCCTTGGCATCTGGTAACCAGAAATCCGCGACCGATTAATAATTTCTCAATAAAACTTAACGCTGTTGTATGGGGTAACTCTTCCGGACTGAATTGGAACCGGAAGTTATTTTAAGTAGAACTTACACCCCAGTGCAGCGTGTTTCTATATTATCTGGTTGAGAGTAAAACGTCTTCACCCAAAGGTGACGGAGAAGTCCATTTTGCCGACTCTAGGTTGAAGGTATCCAACAAGACATAACCTAAACCGAGCCAACATCCTAGCTGGAGCAGTTTTCCGGCTGATGGATGATCATGTTCGCAAAGTTTTGCAAAGGATGTCTTTGTTAGCCCTTTCACGCCCTGAAAAGAGTGGATAGGATATCTATCCCGATCGAGTCGCCTGTTTAGGTGTAAGGTCTGTTAAATCGATTGAACCTGAGCTGATTATGAAGTTCTCCGCTATGCGAAATATAGGAATTGCTGCAGGCGGAACTTTTTTATGGGTTATATTATTCATTAAAGCTCAGACTATCAATTTTAGTCAACACCATCAGTATCTGTCAAACTTACACCAACTTCAGGAAACTGACGCAACTTTAAATACAGATATCTTGCAGGCTCAACAGGAGTCGTTCAATGATCCTGAAACTATTCTTAATGATTTAAACCAGATTGACGATTTACACCATAACTTAGAAAATATACCTGATTTTGTTAATAGAGAGTATTATCCAGAAATCAAGTCAGCCTTACAACAGAATCGCTCACTATTTCAAGACAAGCAGGATTTAATCGAAGAAGTGATTGCACAAGAAACTATTCTCAATCAATCTTTAAAATCTCTGCCTAATACGATCCAAAAATTATCGAGTCAAGCCGCAACGGAACCAGACGCTGATCAGTTAATCAATCAGTTGAATACTCTGTTGAACGATGTTTTAATTTATACACTATCTCCCAGTGATGAATTAATTCTCAAAATCCAGAAGCAAATGGCAGCAATTCGGCAACGTGTCGATGTATTGACAGCATCGTCTACCCTGAGTCTTTCTGAACTCGATGCCGCCCTAATCTATGCCGAAATTATTGTGACCCATGAATCTCAGGTGGATAGTCTGGTGATGCAAATTCTGGAATTACCCACGGAGCAACAAAGTGAACAGATTCTGGACATTTATCAGCATTCTTATCAAGTATTTTTAAAGAAAACTAAAATTTATCGGATTTTATTTTATGCCGTTTCTGGTTTAATAGCGGCAACCTTATTCATTGTGCTTATCCTAAAAACCAAACAGTTAACCAAAAATCTGCAAAAATGTGAGGAAAAATATCGGATTAGTTTTGATGATTCAGTAGAAGGGATTTTTAAAGTTACTCCAAGTGGACGTTTTTTAACAGCAAATACTACATTAGCAACGATTTATGGTTATGCTTCGGCGGAAGAAATGTGTAACAATTTAATTAATCTTAATCGTCAGCTTTACGTTCAGCCAAACCGTCACGATGAATTAATCCGTATTCTAGAGAAATATGGATCAGTTTCGGATTTTGAATCGCAAGTTTACCGAAAAAATGGCACAAAAATCTGGATTGAGGAGAAGGCAAGAGCTGTCCGCGATAACCATGGTAATTTTATTTACTATGAAGGAACCGTAGAAGATATTACGGTACGTAAAGCATGGCAAGAAGCACTGCACTATGAACAAGAGCAAGGCGAACGCTTACTGCTAAATATTTTACCCAAAGTAATTGCTCAACGGTTGAAACAACTCGAAAGTACAATCGCAGATAACTTTGAGGAAGTCACAGTTTTGTTTGCCGATATTGTTGGCTTTACCGAATTATCGGCTCGCTTCCCTCCTGCCCAAGTTGTTGAATTACTTAACCGAATTTTTTCGGCGTTTGATGAATTGAGTGATTATTATGGATTAGAGAAAATTAAAACAATTGGGGATGCCTATATGGTGGTAGGGGGACTCCCCACTCCTCGCCCCGATCATGCTGAAGCTACCGCGAATATGGCGCTAGATATGCAACAGGTAATTACCAAATTTAATAACCAGAATAATCAAACCTTAAGTATTCGGATTGGCATCAATACCGGACCCGTTGTTGCTGGAGTCATTGGCATTAAAAAGTTTAGTTATGATTTGTGGGGAGATACGGTTAATATTGCCTCACGGATGGAATCCCAAGGGCTTCCTGATAAAATTCAGGTTACTGAGTTTACGTATAAAAAGTTGCAGGATAACTATCTGTTTGAGGAACGAGGCACTATTCAGGTTAAAGGCAAAGGGAAGATGACGACTTATTTTCTTGGGGGGAAGATTAAATAAGCTGTCATGCATTTAAATTGGGTATTAGTAGCGAGCAAGATGCTTAGTAGCGAGCAAGATGCTTAGTAGCGAGCAAGATGCTTAGTAGCGAGCAAGATGCTTAGTAGCGAGCAAGATGCTCGCACTACATACAAGGATCATGACAGATTCTACCTTAGACTGCAACTTGGTATAAGCCATGTTAACTAGCCTCAAATCCTTACTGTTCCCCGTTCCCGGTTCCCAAGGTTTGAGTAGACTTACTTAAGTATATCTACTGGTTTAACTTAGAGCGGATCAACAATCACCGAGAATCATCATCAGTTGCCGATCAGAGCTAAAGATGGCAATAGGAGTGATAAGCTATCTCTATAGAAAAAATTGATCATTATTGCTTTTTCTTAATAAACTAAAAAAAGAACATCTAAGTGGATTGAGATTATAGGGGAAAAACGATGCCAAGAAATCGGGGAAATTCAAAAATGCCGTTAAATCACAAAGACACAGCGGCGCTAGATAAAATATTTTCAGGATTAGATGGTGAGTTCGTTAATCAAATAGAAACGATTAGTTCTTACTATGCTGTAGCGCCCTTAGATCATTGGGAAGAGAAAGGATGGGTGCGCGGTGGCTGCTTATCGGGTTGTAATAGCTCTACCGTTTAAAGACCTTTGAGGTAGAGTGTAGTTCATTGAGCTAAACTCAGCAACAGTACGCCTGCCAACTTAAAGTTCCTCGGATAAAATGTGGGAAAGAGTGCGATGCTAAGGAGCGCTTCTTAATTATTTGACTCCTGCCATGATTAACCAGGTTCTCTACGTTTGGCT
The DNA here is from genome assembly GCF_040218875.1 of Coleofasciculus sp. D1-CHI-01. NCBI lineage: Bacteria > Bacillati > Cyanobacteriota > Cyanophyceae > Coleofasciculales > Coleofasciculaceae > Coleofasciculus > Coleofasciculus sp. D1-CHI-01. The sequence goes on along the minus strand of NZ_JAVJQP010000017.1, from coordinate 88,721 downwards.
ACAACAGGTGCAAGGCTTACTGGAAACCAGTCTGACATTAATCAGTGAAAACAAGGATATTTTCATCGTTATCCTTGGCGTTGGGATTGTACCTTTAGCTGTGCGTTTCCTCTGGTGGATGCTCCAGCAACGTCGCCAGCGGCAAATTCTTCCTGACACTTTTCCTTTTGATGCCATCAAACCACAAAACCATGTATTGCAGGCTATTCTCGGCGGCGATGAGAATGATCCGCTAGCTGATTACAAAATCCCATATCAGGAGCGAATTTCCGGGCGTAGCATTCACGACGAATTGAAACAAAAGCTGGACGAATCGCGCTGGGTTTTGATTCTCGCACCGACAGGAATCGGGAAAACACGGGAAGCGGCAAATGTAGCACAGAGACTGAATACCGAAGGCTGGACAATTCTCCACCTGAAGCGGGGTGAGTGGTTGGATGCACTCACTAGCGTCAACAAAGCCTTAACAATTCAACCAAACAGCTACAATATCTGGCGCGACAGAGGTGTCGTACTGTCTTATTTAGGTCGTCACGAAGAAGCCATTACTAACTACCAAAAGGCTATTGATTTCAAACCTGACGATCCTTATGCTTGGTACAACCTGGGTATTACGCTAGCTGATTTAGATCGCCCTGAAGAGGCACTTGCCAGTTACGATCAAGTAATTAAGCTTAAACCAGACTATTACCAAGCTTGGATAAACCGGGGTAATATACTGGTTAAATTAGACTGCCCTGAAGAGGCACTTGCCAGTTACGACAAAGCTTTAGAATGTGAACCTGACTTCACTCTAGAATTTGATTCTGAATTTCACTTAGCCTGGGTCAATCGTGGTAGTGTGTTAGATGATTTACAACGTTATCAGGAAGCAATTGTTAGCTGTGACAAAGCTCTGGAAATCAAATCTGACAACCCCAGTGCCTGGAATATTAGAGGTATTGCGCTGTACCACTCAAACCGCTATGAAGAAGCGATTACTAGCTACGATGAAGCTCTGAGGCTCGATCCGGAGTATGGTAAGGCTTGGGAAAACCGGAATAAAGCACTAAGAGATCTCAACAAAAAAGGAATTGCACTAGCAAAATTAGGAAGATTGGAAGCAGCAATTGCTAGCTTCGACACGATCCTCCAATCCCAATCAGACTTTGATGAAGTTTGGAGTCACCGGGGTATTGCACTGGTAAACTTAGAACGATTTGAAGAGGCTATCGCTAGCTTCGACAAAGCCCTAACATTTCAACCAAATGATGCTAACGCTTTTTGTGGTAAGGCTAGCTGTTATGCTTGGCAAAATAAAATTGACCTAGCAATTGAAAGCTTGCAAAAAGCCATAAACTTGAATCCGGAGAAATACCGAGAGATTGCAAAAACCGATTCAGATTTTGATAACCTTCGAGGAGATAATCGATTTCAGGCTTTGATTCAAGGTGACATCGATTTACTGAATCGATAGAATAAGCAGGAAAATGTTATACTTTCGCTGCATCTCAATCAGGGTGAGTTGTGTCCTCCAATTATCAGTTAAATTTATGGCGTTTGTGCCTAAACCCATCCCGACACACCCGACAAACAACTTTTAAAACAGCCTTTTAGTTAAATTTTATACAGTTCATAAATATATTGACAAAAGACGCAATCTATGAACTGCCTCTCTAGTCAGAATCTCGGATCAGATAATCTCCGTAAAATGGCGGATGTATTTATGTAAAGCTTCTGTAATATTTATTCATAACAGCTCCATTGAGAAATTGATTCAGGATTAAACTATGGCAAAACAGACACAAACTCGTATATATCCCAGGGTTCCGCTAATCTCAGCCGATCGCGACGCCTTAGACAAACTCTTTCAGAGCGTACAGGTTGAGGATTTGCGTCAGCTTGAGCAAATGACATCCTACTATTCCATCACTCCGCTTGAACCCTGGGAAGAACAAGGCTGGGTGATTAATAGCTCCCTATCTATCCCCAGGGAAGCGACGGCATAGTTAACGGGTAGACTGGGTGTATATAAATTACTTCTCCTTTTGGTAGAACTGATCGACTATTTCCTTCCACCAGAGAACAACTCCACAGGATTTCTCCGATAGAGTACGGTTAGGCTCACTCGCCTCTGCTGGAAAATTGTCTAATAATAAACATAAGGGTAACCTTTAATATTGGGCTTTGATTCAATCTGAAACGTTAGAACTACTCGAATGGCAACGCCTGTGCCAACACCTGGCAACCTTCGCCGCCACCAAACTAGGCGCGATCGCGTCTCGCCATCTCCATCCTCCCGCTACTTTGAAAGAAAGTCTGCACCTATTGGCGCAGACGAAAGAAGTCTATCACCTGGAATGTCAGTTGACCAATGGCTGGACGTTTGAGGGGATTCAGGATATTGGTGATGCGCTAGAACGCGCTGAACGACAAGGGATATTATCCGGAGAAGACTTACTCGCGATCGCAACCACTCTCTTCGGTGTCCGGCGTTTACGGCGTCTCATTGATGATCAAGAGGATATCCCCGTTCTCAACCAACTCGTGGCTGATATCCGTACCTATCCCGAATTAGAACAAGAAATTCACCGTTGTATCGACGAACGCGGCGATGTCACCGATCGCGCGAGTCCGAAACTAGCAGACATTCGCCAACAGAGTAAATCCTTACGCGATCGCATTTATCAAACGCTCCAAAACATTGTACAGCGTCAAGGCGGCGCACTCCAGCAACCCTTAATCACCCAACGGGGCGATCGCTTTGTTCTCCCGGTGAAAGCCCCCCAGAAAGACTCGGTTCCGGGTATCGTTCATGACGCTTCCAGTACAGGTGCTACTCTCTACATCGAACCCCATGCGATCGTCGGATTGGGGAATCAACTCAAAACCTATCAACGCCGGGAACAAGCCGAAGCCGAAGCCGTGCGCCGGGTGTTAACCGAACAAGTCGCCGCCGTTAAGCCGGATCTAGAAGAAGTATTAGCCGTCGCCACTCGGTTAGATTTAGCCACAGCCAAAGCCCGATATAGCCTCTGGTTACAGGCAAATCCGCCGCGCTTCATTGATCCGAATGAACGAGAATCGATTACCCTGCGCCAATTGCGACATCCTCTGTTAGTCTGGCAGCATCAGCATGAAGAAGATGCGCCAGTTGTACCGATTACTATCCAGATTCAGCCCCAAATAAAAGTCGTGGCGATTACGGGTCCCAATACAGGCGGTAAAACCGTTACCTTAAAAACATTGGGATTAGCCGCACTCATGGCAAAAGTGGGTTTATTTGTCCCCGCCAAGGAACCCGTAGAACTGCCGTGGTTTGAGCAAATTCTGGCAGATATTGGCGATGAACAGTCTTTAGAACAGAGTTTATCCACATTTTCCGGTCATATTCGCCGGATTAGTCGGATTTTAGATGAATTAGAAAATTGTAGAGACGTTGCATGCAACGTCTCTACAGATGGGGGAGAAGATGATTTAGCCCAAAGGGAACCAGACACCCCACATCCTACATCCGCCCTCGTATTACTGGATGAAATTGGTGCGGGAACCGATCCAGCCGAAGGAAGTGCTTTAGCGATCGCACTCCTCAACTATCTTGCCGATCATGCCCAGCTTACTGTAGCCACGACGCACTATGGCGAACTCAAGGCGCTGAAATATCAAGATGAACGATTTGAGAACGCCTCAGTGGAGTTTGATGATGTCACCCTTTCTCCCACTTATCGCCTACTCTGGGGAATTCCGGGTCGATCCAATGCGTTAACCATTGCCGAACGGTTAGGATTAAAGTCAGACGTGGTATCCCTGGCTCAAACCTTAGTCGGAAGCAGTTCACAAGAGGTGAACCAGGTAATTTCTGGACTCGAAGCCCAACGGCGTGATCAGGAAACCAAAGCCAAAGAAGCGAACCAACTCCTCCAGCAAACCGAACGTTTGCATCAAGAAGTCTCCAGTAAAGCTAAACTCTTGCAGGAGAGAGAACGGGAATTGAAACTATCCCAAGAACAGGCGGTACAAGAGGCGATCGCCCAAGCCAAAGCAGAAATTGCCCAGGTGATTCGCAAATTACAGCAAGGACCCCAAATTGCTCAAAACGCTCAAAAAGCCACCAATGCGCTGAAGGAAATTGAGCAGCGTCACATCCCTAAAACACCTGCTAAAGCCAAACCAGCCTTTCAACCCAAAGTAGGCGATCGCATCCGCATTCCTCGCCTAAATCAAACGGCGGAAGTTTTGACGCCTGCGGATGAAGATGGGGATCTCACAGTGCGCTTTGGCTTAATGAAAATGACAGTATCCCTAGCAGATATCGAATCCCTAGAGGGTGAAAAGGCACATATCCCTGTCAAATCCAAACCCCCATCTACCCCCGCACCAGCCCCCTCATCCCCGCCGACTCCCCCGATTCGCACCGAGAAAAATACGATTGATCTACGCGGATCTCGTATCGCCGATGCTGAAGTCGAATTAGAACAAGCTATTTCTAAAGCTATAGCCTCTGGGGTATTGTGGATTATTCATGGTAAGGGAACTGGAAAATTAAGGGCTGGGGTACATGAATTCTTAGAACGCCATCCCCTCGTTGATCGGTTTGAATTAGCCAAGCAAGCGGAAGGCGGATCGGGGGTAACAGTAGCTTATCTTAAATAGCTGTAGGGTAGGCAAGCAATATAAACCTTGAAAGCCTTATATGAGGAGCAGATAAAACAACGGCAAGGCTGGATTGATGCCCTCAAGGCAGGGAAGAATCCTTTCACAGAGGAGGAGATTGACAAATTGTTAAGGTAAGAACCTGGACATAAATTATTGCCGCTGTACTAAGCCATAAATAAGGTGTAACACAGTTAATTTTGGGAATTAGAATGACATTAAGAAACGCTACGATAATTTGCAATTAGAGAGGACTAGAGCGATATGAGCATTATCATCACTGACGAAATACTGACAGCAACCCGAATGACTGAAGCTGAAATGAGGCAAGAAATCGCGATCATGCTGTTTCAGAAGGAAAAGTTCACCCTTGCCCAAGCCCGTCGATTTGCTGGGATGCATCGCATTGCCTTTCAACACCTTCTCGCTAGTCGGCAAATCCCAGTGCATTACAGTGCAGAGGATTTTGAACAAGATATCCATAACTTACGGGAGATGGGCAGACTTTGATTATTGTTAGCGATACATCTGGTGTCAACTTAAGGTGCAAATTAATCCAGAGGGCACGTTTCACCCTCATCCCCTAACCCCTTCTCCCATCAAGGGAGAAGGGGAATTGGAACAATTAATGATAAAAAATGTAGGTGGCTACGCCTGCAATTAGGATGCAACAAGTGAAAAGATTGAAACTCAGGTATAGCAAGGGTTTCAGTTTTGAAAATTGCCACAACCTAAATAGAATTGCTATATATAACAAAGTTTTACAGCTTGTTGACGAACAATAGCATATTTTGCTACCCATCTAAAGCGGGACATTGAGACGAGGGAAGGGAACAGATAGTTCTCTAGCACTGTCCTGGTTTGAGTTGGTCGCCAAAAAGTTGATGTAAACTTTAAAAGTCGTGTTTCTCTATTGGTAACTACATCCACCCGCCTGATTAAATTTCTTACTCTAACGTTATGCGCTCTACCCTAAAGACGCCAACCTCGTCTCACGCTTGGCAGGATTTACCCCTGGCGCAAGTGCCAGACTCTCTGCAACTGGATAACATTAAAACCCAGTTGGACTTAATCTTGCTAGCGCTGGAAGCCTTGGCGGGGATTGGTTCTGAGGCAATGCTGCAAGCGGCGGCTGACTTGAATTTAGAGTCAGTGGTGTCCGATCGCGTCGGGTTATGGCGTCTGCGTCAGTCTAACCCTCAACGGAAAAGTTCAGGGGGGCGTAAAAAATTGGATGTGGAAGAAGCGCGATCGCTGGTTTTGATTATTTGCTATTTAGCTAAACAGCATCAGGAACTCATCCGTCGGGCTGTAGCCCTATTAGAACAAATGACCGAACAAAATAGTGAACCCCATCGGACTGCATTGTTAGGCGATTATCTCGATACATTCACCAACACCTATCAGGAACGGATGGAGCAAGGAGACGAGGTATCTATGGATGTACTCAATCAACTGGCATTCAAATTACTCATTGATTTACTCTTCTACAGTGATACCCACGGTCATCGGCGTCTCTGGTTAGCCTTATTAGGTTCTGCGTCTGCCTGAATTTTGACCGTGTAGGGGCGGGTTTCACTACTATCTTTTCCTTTGCACCTAGATGTCACTAAACCCGCCCCGACTAAGTGCGAACATTTTATTACAAATGACGAATGACCAATGACAAATGACCAATGACCAATGACCAATGACCAATTACTATGCCCTTATCTAGCTCAGTTCTACGCCGCTATACGCCACCCACCTGTACTCTGGAAATTGTGGCAAAAACCTCGCCCCTATCGCGCTGGATAGGGAAATCTGTGGTGAAAGACTTACGGTTTGAATTACATTTTGACGATCCGCGACAGCCTGAGGAAAAGCTAGTGACGATAAAAGGCGATCGCGCAGAACTGGATGTCTTATATGAGGCAGTCAGTCACTACGTCCAAAATTTCCTCAACACCTCTCCCCAACCCTTACCCTGGATGAAACCAACACCTTCTGCACAACCGGATCATGCAGAAAACTCTGAATCTACCCCTCAAGAACCCACCTCTCCTGTTTCATTAATTACCCCCGATCAACCCCCAGACAATCAAGAGTCTGAACTACCCGCTACAAAATTACAACCCTTAAAACAATGGACACTGCCATTAGGCGTTACGCTACACCCTAAAGGGTTAGTTACCCATGAATTAGTTCTCGGTCAACTGGCAAACGAAGACTCTGGATCAGGGGTTGACTTAAGCGTCCTCCAACTGTTCGACTTAGCCACAGCCTTAGATGATTATGCCGCAGAAATTTTAGCCTTACCTAATCTCAATCGTACTGATACTGCTAAAGTCTTACCCCTGTGGACAAAAGCCGCCGCCGCTGTCGTCTTAGCTGTAGGAGTCACAACAGCAGGAGTGAGATGGTTCAATCACTCCCAATTGACTCAGGAAACCGCCAGCCTCAGTTCAGGTTCGGATTCAGCCGAAGAAGTTCCCTCAAACCTGGCTCAAGAACTGCCGACACCAACACCATCCCCCTTACCTTCGCCGCCCTCACCCCTTCCGACGCCAACGGTACCACCCTCGTTAGCCAACGCGCCCACAGTACCTCCCCCCAAACCCGTTACACCCCCAGCACCATCGACTCGCGCCTTGCCATCAGCACCAGCACCCCAACGTCAAGAGATTGCCATCACGCCTCCACCCCAACGCCCTCCGGCTCAACCTGTGCCGAGTAGTATACCAGCATCCCCGTCAACTCCACCCCCTACCCAGCCTAGTCGCCCTCCAGCGCCGACTGGGAATGTCCCGAAGTCCCCTAGTTCTACCCAAGTACCCGCGACACCTCCACCACTGCCCGTATTTCCCCCTCTTGATGTCACTCCAGCTACACCGGAACTCCCAGACGTGATGAGTAGTCCCTCAGTAACCGCCCGTCGCCCTTCTTTGCCTACAGATACGGAGATAGAGCCAACCGAGTTAGGTGATACCAATGATGCCGCCAGAGGTAGACTCTTTGATACAATTCCCCAAGTTGCCCAAGCAAGAACCTACTTGCAACAGCGATGGCAACCGCCAGAGGACGTGACAAAAGCGCTAGAGTATCGGCTATTTATCGCCCCCGATGGTTCCATTGAACGGATTATTCCTCTGGGACAAGCCTCACAAGTTCACATTGAACAAACCGGTATTCCCTTAGTTGGTGAACCCTTTGTTTCACCCGTTGAAGGAGATAGGAATCCTACCATTCGGGTTGTCCTGAATCCGAATGGTCAAGTTGAGACATTTTTAGAGCCGATGCAATGAAAATAGTAGATTGAGTAGATGCTGTTAATCAAACTTAACCGTCCTTGCCAATTAAGTTACCCATACCCAGGGTAACAATCAGTATTTTGGCAATTTTACCCCCACTGGAAGAACTCGCGATCGCAAGCAAAGGCGTATACTATGGGGAATTGGGAATTGGAAGACCCTAAACACAGGAGAATTCCCTCATTCCCATTGTCCACTACCTAAACTGCCATGCGCGTTTTACTCCTCTATCCCCAGTTTCCCAAATCGTTCTGGTCTTTTGACAAAGCCATAGAACTGGTAGGACGCAAGGTGACTCTGCCGCCTTTGGGTATGATTACTGTAGCAGCGATATTGCCTCAGACGTGGGAATTTCGTCTGGTAGACCGGAATGCGAGGTTAGAAACTCAAGCCGATTGGGATTGGGCAGATTTAGTGATTGTATCCGGGATGATTGTCCAGAAACCAGATTTACTGCATATCATTCGGGAAGCCAAGCGGCGCGGGAAGACTGTCGCAGCCGGAGGTCCCTACTTTACCTCTGTACCCGAGACAGCATTACAAGCTGGGGTCGATTTTCTCATTTTGGATGAGGGGGAAATTACCTTACCCAAGTTTGTCGAAGCGCTAGAACGAGGAGAAACCTCTGGTATACTCCGTTCTGATGGAGAAAAGCCGGATGTTACCAATACCCCGATTCCTCGCTATGACTTACTGAATTTAAGTGACTACAGTGATATGTCGGTACAGTTTTCTAGAGGCTGTCCGTTTCAGTGTGAGTTTTGTGACATTATTGTTCTGTATGGGCGCAAGCCTCGCACGAAAAGCCCAGAACAACTGCTCGCCGAATTACAACGACTCTATGATTTGGGGTGGCGGCGTTCGATTTTCTTAGTGGATGATAATTTTATTGGCAATAAGCGAAATGTCAAGCTATTACTGCGAGAAATGGGTCCTTGGATGGCGGAACACGGCTATCCGTTCCGCTTAAGCACAGAAGCTTCCGTCGATTTAGCACAGGATCAGGAATTACTGGATTTGATGATAGCGGCTAACTTTACGGGTGTGTTTTTGGGAATTGAGACACCGGATACGGAGAGTTTATCCCTGACTCAAAAATTCCAGAATACTCGCAACTCCCTGATGGAAGCCGTACAAACGATAAATAAGACTGGACTGCGGGTGATGGCAGGGTTTATTATTGGCTTTGATGGGGAAAAACCCGGAGCAGGCGATCGCATTATCCAGTTTGTAGAAGCCACAGCGATTCCTCAAGCGATGGTGAGTATGCTTCAGGCGTTACCCAATACGGCGTTATGGCATCGACTTAAACGAGAGGGGCGTCTGTTAGAAGAAGATAAGGAAGCCAATATTCACCAAGGAACTCTAATTAATTTTATCCCCACTCGTCCTGTGGAAGAAATGGCTCGCGAATATGTCAGTTGTTTCTGGGAACTGTACGAACCCCACCGCTATTTGGGGCGAGTGCATCGCCATTTCCTCCAGATGCAACCCACGCCGCACAAGCGTAAATTTAAGATACCTGACTGGATGACTCTGCGGGCGCTATTAATTATTATGTGGCGACAGGGAGTTAAGCGTGACACTCGTTTCCAATTTTGGCGTCAATTATTCTCAATTTTACGGAAAAATCCCCGCATCTTTGAGCGTTATATTGTCAATTGCGCTCATCTTGAGCATTTTCTGGAGTACCGTCAAATTGTCCGGAATAATATTGAAGCACAATTAGCGGAGTATTTAGCCGAAAAAGCCAAGCTTTCTGCTGAAGTGAGACAAAAAGAATTAGTCAGCTAAATTAATGACTGGCGTGGTATAAGCTGTTTTGCATTTAAACCGTAATGTCAATAATGACGAAATCTTTGCCGTAGTAGTGCGAGCATCTTGCTCGCTAGATTGAGCATCTTGCTCGCTAGATTGAGCATCTTGCTCGCTAGATTGAGCATCTTGCTCGCTACCCATTCCCAATTTAAATGCGTGACAGCTTAGCTAAAATTGTGGATTAGATTTGACGATGGAATCGGGCGCACGTCTGTCATTGGTGTCAACTAAACCCCTCACCCCCAGCCCCTCTCCCACGCGGGGGAGAGGGGAGCAACTGATGTCCTAACGTATCCCCGTAATTCTATACATGAAAATTTGCTTACCCGTGCATAGTGTAAATGGTATCAGTTAAACCCAGCTTAGGTAAAATTGAACACCTAGACTCTAAATTATTAAAACACTTCGATGGCAAGTTAATTGTTGATGATCAGCTTAATCGTTCATTGGTTAGTTACCAAGCCAATAAAACTCGCGCAATATATCGTTGGTACAAATATAAAGAGGCTTTTTCGGCTGCTTTAGTGGACTATCTATTGCAGCGTTATGGGATTACTAACGGTACAATATTAGATCCATTCGCTGGGAGTGGTACAGCCCTATTTGTCGCTAGCGAAATGGGTATCAATGCCCAAGGCATTGAATTACTGCCGATTGGTCAGGAAATCATTACAATTCGGAAACTATTAGCCTCAGACATTACCACTGATGATATTACTACTTTAATCAATTGGTCAACCAAACGACCCTGGGAAAAGGTTGAGAGTATCTGCTCTCTTCCCGAATTACGAATTACTAAAGGAGCGTATCCCGAAACAACTCGAAACGCCATCGAACAATACATGAGCGCATGGCAAGGTGAGAATAAACGAGTTCAGGCTATTTTACGCTTTGCCTTACTTTGTATTTTAGAGTCGGTGAGTTACACGCGCAAAGACGGTCAATATTTGCGCTGGGACTATCGCTCAAACCGGAAAGCCGGAAAAAAGACTTTTAATAAAGGAAAAATTTAAGTTTAAATAACAAAGGAATTCCGCGTATGGTTCGCGGTTACTTCTATGAAATGGCTTGTACAATCGCTGAATGTGCGCGAGTGTTGCAATCCAATGCTCCCTTGATCATGGTAAATGATAATGTTCGCTATGCTGGAGCGAGTATTTCCGTAGATCTTATTCTTTCCGACTTAGCCGAAAAATTGGGCTTTTTTGTGGAAACTATCCTCGTGTTACCCAATGGTAAAGGTAATAGTAGTCAACAAATGGGCGCTCATGGGCGAGAACCGTTGCGGAAATGTATTTATGTGTGGAGAAAACGCTGATGGTAACGGATAAGCTGTTCGGCATTTAAACCTTAATGTCAATAATGACGAAATCCTTGTAGTGCGTTAAGCGAAGCCATGCCGCAGGCTTTGCATCTTGCTCGCTACTAATACCCAATTTAAATGCATGACAGCTTAAGCCCAACAAATGCGGCTAACTTAATGAATGACAATCAACTGGCATCTATATCACGTTGGCTATGCAGTCTTTAAGTATATCTCATCAAGCTGAAAACGACTCTCTAAGTTGAGAAACCGATAAAATGCACGTCAATTGAAATCTGAGGAAAAAACCCAACTCATAGAAGATTTTGTTGGGTAACGCTTACGCTCTACCCAACCTACTATTCCCAACTTAATCCAGTAGACGGATTGCCAGATAGCGAAACTCCTGCAATGATTAAATTATTTCTTATATTAAATACAGTATCCTTCAGTTGAGGGATTAGAGTACTACTGACCTGACTCCTAGACTAACCTCTGTTCCAAGCCCATCAGTATAAACTATGTTCTCCTTAACTCAAAGCAACTCTCGACAACGCGAAATTCTAGAAGTCGTCTTCCGCAATGGTTGGGAGTACATGCGAAAACTGCTGACAGGTAGCAAGGCTGACGACCCCCAATTGCCTCCCCCAGAAGTACTGCGTAACGTGCTAACGGAATTGGGACCCGTTTATGTGAAGCTAGGACAACTGCTGAGTACTCGTCCCGATTTGTTACCTGCTGATTACATTGAGGCTCTCTCGGAACTCCAAGCTAAGGTGCCACCTGTGGCGTGGAGTGAGGTGGAAATATTGCTGCGAAAGCAACTGCGAAAGCCGCTAGAAGAAACCTTTGCTAAGATCGATCCTCGATCTGTGGCTGCTGGTTCTATTGCCCAAACCCATCGAGCTACCCTAAAAAATGGTCAGGAAGTGGCGCTGAAAGTTCAGCGTCCAGGAATTGATAAGGTTGTTCCTCAGGATATTGCGATAATTAAAGGCTTGGCAGATTTAGTCTCACGTACCGAATTTGGACAAGACTATGATGTCGTAGCATTAGCTGATGAGTTTACCAGCGCTCTACAAGCCGAACTCGATTTTACCCAAGAAGCCAGCTATGCTGATCAATTGCGACACAATCTATCCAGGAGTCGCTGGTTTGACCCAACACAAATCGTGGTTCCCGCTATTTATTGGGAGTTGACCACGGAGAAACTGATGGTGATGGAATGGTTAGAGGGTAAACCCATTCTAGACGCCCAGTTTTCTGCCGAGCAAAATGGCGAGGATAACGGTAACGAAAAGAAAAAGCGCCAAGAGATTACCACACTTTTATTTCGTGCCTTTTTTCAGCAACTCTATGTAGATGGTTTTTTCCATGCTGATCCTCATCCCGGCAACTTATTCTATCTCCAGGATGGTCGCATAGCGCTTTTGGACTGCGGCATGGTTGGGCGCTTAGACCCGCGTACCCAACAAATTTTAACCGAAATGTTACTCGCGATCGTGGATTTAGATGCTCAACGGTGCGCCCAGTTAACACTGCAACTCTCTGAGTCAGGTCAACCCGTTGTCTTATCAAGGTTGGAAAATGACTACGATCGCATGTTGAGAAAATACTACAACCTCAGCATCTCACAAATCAACTTCAGTGAAATCTTTTATGAAATCTTGGAACTTGCCCGAAATAACCGAGTCCGCTTACCCAGCAATATGGGATTATACTCCAAGTGTCTCGCCAACCTAGAAGGGGTGGCTCGTACTTTTAATCCAGAGGTGAATCTCCTCGACGAAATCAAACCCTTGATGACCGATTTGTTTCGGCGTCAGCTTTTGGGTTCAAATCCCTTGCAAACCTTTCTCAGAACCGCTCTGGATGTCAAAAGTCTCTCGTTGCAATCTCCCCGTCAGATGGAGTTACTGCTTGACCGGATAACTTCAGAAACTTTAAAGTGGAATATTACTATTCGAGATATTGATCCTCTGCGCCGCAGTCTGGATGATTCAGCCAATCGGCTTTCATTTAGTATTTTGGTGGGTTCCTTGATTATGGGCGCAGCGATTATCTCGACAGGAGCGCAAACGAGTCAGCTTTCACTATTGAGTAATATACTATTTGGTGTTGCCAGTTTTTTAGGGTTGTGGTTAATTGTCAGCATCCTCAAGTCAGGACGATTGAAGTGAACAGTCAACAGTCAACAGTCAACAGTCAACAGTCAACAGTCAACAGTCAACAGTCAATAGACAAAGAGTAATAAGCTATAGAAATTGTCTCCCCCAGCTTCCCCAGCTTCCCCAGCTCCCCCAGCTTCCCCAGCTCCTGATAACTGATAACTGATAACTGCTCACTGATAACTGATAACTGATAACTCCCCCAGCTTCCCTTAATCCCCCGCCTCCGGAGAGGGTTGAAGTTTCAATGCTTGCTGAAGTTGGGCAAGTTCATCGCGATGGGCGATAACAGTAACTAAGCTTTGCATATCCGTCTGGGGATTCGGCAAAGGTTCAACTTTTAGGAACACCTGTTCATCGCGTCCCGCACCTTTCCAGTAAAAAATGCCAGCCACAGGAGCCAGAACAACTAGCCCCAGGAAAACCTGGGATAGGTTTGGGTACAGTATGGATAGAACCAATGATAGGCAAAGAATACCACAGGCAGCGAGTGCGGTTAAAAAGATAGCCATAAACCAACTGGGTCGGACAAAACCCTGAAATGTCACTTGACCCGTGGCTGGGTCAACCGCAGCTACCCGGTATGCCCTTTGATCAAAATAGTTCTGCAACCGTTCTAAGAGGGAGGCTTCGGGTTCTTGGGCAATGAGTTGAACTTTTTGGGTTCGGTCTTTAACCGAAGCACGGATGAAAAAGAACAAACCTACTGCTAACAACAAAGTCAGCAGGAATGTGGAAGACAGAATTGGTGTACTCACAGATATTGACCAACAACAGTTATCCTTGGCTTACCACTTTACTGGGGTGAACCGATCATGATTCAACAGTTGAGTCGTAAGAGACTCAACAGCTCCCCTGTCGTTGACAATAATAACTCATTTAGCCGAAGAACCCGTACATGACGGCAGAAACTGACCATCAGTTCACCCCACAAACCAGTGTTTGCACCGAACTTGAGTTGGATCTGGTTTTTACTGATGGTGTAATTCTGCCGAAATGTGCTATATTGCTTGTTTCTCCTGAGTAATATAGCGACGCCAAAACCCTGCTAGTTCGCGGGCTTTATCCCGCCACTCGCTAGAGATCTGATACATACGACGGGGGCGTCCTCGTCCTTCCACTTTTTTCCAATACCCAGTGATTGCCCCAGCTTCTTCCAGAAACTTTAGGGCGCTGTAAAGAACTGTATCAGACAGTCGATAGGTTGGGTATTCGTGTTCGAGTTGTTGGATCAGGTGGGTGCCATAGGATTCCCCTTCTATGAGGACAGACAACACATAACATACGGCTAATTCCTTGTTGAGATAGTTGGGAGGAGGGTCTTGAAAAAACTGATAGATATCCTCAAATTTCATCTGCATAGTCCGCTGAATATCCCAGTAAGTCAGATTTGCATGGCAAAGTTTTCCTAAAACTAACCATGGTTTCAACACCCTGAAAATCTTTGCTGCAATGTATCGATCAACAATGAGCAATTTCGGTTTGCTCATTCCTCTGGTACTTTATAACCTCAAAGTATTGAGGTCGTCTAATGCACTCGTTAGTTTGGTTACGGCAGATGCAACAGCACTGAATAATCTCCATCAATTTTAGCTAAGTAATGGAGTAATTTTCCAAAAAAATCGAGGCGTCCAAGTCCAGATCTGGGGAAAATCGTCCCCTTAGTGTGCAACCTGAGTGCGTGATCGCATTGCTAGCATTAATAATTTCTACTAGCTTATTGAGCAATAGTCCGCAATATTTTGTTTTCAATTCCTTAACGTTTTCCCTAAGGGGGTTTCAGACCGTCTATTTTTCACGACTTGGAGATGCTACCCTATTTCCGGAGGGGTCTGGAAAACGTTAGTTAAACACCCAGTTCTGGATTCGTCTGCCAAACTTCTTTAATAATCTTACCTGTTTGATCGAAATCAGCCTGGTAAGACATTGACCAAACCACCATCAGTCCCTGATCAGATTTGGCGGTGATCTGAATTTGAGCTTTAACCGTGCGATCGCGCCGTTGTTGCTCGAGTACCTGAAAGTCTTTGATATCATACTGGCGGAAAAAGTCCTGCCAAGCTGAGTAGATGGAGAGCCCCTGATAGGTCTCATTCACATCAGGTACATTGTAGGAGCGCTTAAGAACAGCATGATCACTGTAGCCATAGATTAACAGATCGGGATTAGCCGTTGCGATCGCCTGCCAGTGTTGTTGAGCTGCAGATAGGGGATTCGTGCTGACCTGATTTTTGTACAACGACAAACTCCAGACTAAAGCGATGGCACAGATGGCGTAGGATAAACGTTGTTTCCAATTCGGTTCCATACGCTTCCTCCATGAGCTGACGTGACAATGAGGTTCCCACCGTAGGGCTAAAGCTTGGCTTTGGCTTTATACCTGACCTAACAGACGCACAACCCCGATTAAAAGTTCACTGAGGAATAAGCGAAAGATTATGAAAATTTATAATCAGTGGCAAAGATTCGTCGGAGTTAGCGTTTCGCTTGCACAAACAACAGTTTTCTAGTTCTCCTGGTTAAATATGAAATAGGTGTCACTCACGGATTCGAGTCCCAATGCGAGAATTGCCCGATACGTCCTCACTACCCACCCCTCTCCAGCGCATCGCCTTGGTGCTGCGTACCTTTGGCAGAATTGCTTTGTGGGTACAATTAGTCCTCGGAGTTGTGTCGCTGGGGATCTTGCTCACCGGAATCGCTGGTCGTACCGTTGGACCGACGGAAGATAAACAGGGTGTTGGGTTCGGTATATTTTTAGCAATATGTGGGTTAGTTACATTGGGTGTGGGTGTCTACATCGCATGGCGCTATACTCGCATTTCCCAACAGTTACTCGTTGGCAATACCGAAACACGACCCAGCAAAGCCGATACCCTTAAAACCATTAGGCTAGGATTAATCGTCAATATGGCGGGCATGTTATTGACGATTGTGGGTGCCCAAGCCATCATCGGCAGCATTGTGATCCGCTCGATTTCCCAACCCTCTGGCTTGACAGTGTATGACGCCAACCGATTCGTGCGACCCTTAGACTTATTCTTGGTACAGGCGAATATCAACACAATTACGGCTCATTTTGCGGGTATCGCCATTGCCATTTGGCTGTTCAATCGCATTAATCGGTGATTTGTCATTCGTCATTCGTCATTCGTCCTTCGTTCTTCGTCATTTGTCCTTTTTGCCCAGTATCCATAAAAATCTGTGCTTGACCTAAAGCAAATCCGAGAAAATCCCCAAAGCGTCCAAGAACGCCTAGAAAAACGCGGGGCGGGTCAGTATGACCTCCAGCCCATTTTGGACTTGAATCAGCGTCAACGGGAACTAGAAACCTCTCGTAGTCGCCTGCAAGCCCGTAGTAACGAAATTGGGAAACTCATCGGTCAAAAAATTAAAGCCGGGAGTTCCCCTGATGCGCCGGAAATTCGAGAACTGCGAGAGGAAGGTAATCAGGTTAAAACCCAAATTAGTGAACTAGAACCTCAAGAAAAAGACCTTAAAGCAGAAATTGAGGCGCTATTACTCTCCCTACCCAATCTAGCCAGTCCCTCAACTCCCGTTGGTCAGAGTGAAGCGGAAAATGTCGAGGTGCGCCGTTGGGGTGACGAGTATATTCCCCAGAATGACAAGATTTTACCCCATTGGGAAATTGGCGAAACCCTCGGTATTCTCAATTTTGAGCGGGCGGTAAAAGTGGCACAAAGTCGTTTTGTGAGTCTAATCGGTGTCGGTGCTGCCTTAGAGCGGGCGTTGATTAGTTTTATGCTAGATCGACAAATTGCCGCAGGCTATGTGGAAGTGAGCCCACCGATACTGATCAACAGCCGCTCATTAACGGCAACGGGTCAACTGCCCAAATTTGCCGAAGAAAGCTTCAAGTGTGATAGCGATGATCTATGGCTTTCGCCCACAGCGGAAGTCCCCTTAACTAATCTTTACCGTGACGAAATTTTAGACGCCTCCCAACTCCCTATTTATCACTGCGCCTATACACCCTGCTTTCGCCGAGAAGCTGGGAGTTATGGACGAGATACTAAAGGATTGATTCGACTGCACCAGTTTAATAAAGTTGAGCTGGTCAAAATTGTTCATCCGAGTACCTCGGAAGCTGAACATGAAAAGCTGGTGCAGGATGCGGCGGCAATTTTAGAGGCGTTAAAACTCCCTTATCGGGTTATTGAACTCTGTACTGGAGATTTGGGATTCTCTGCCACAAAATGCTATGACTTAGAAGTGTGGCTTCCTGCTTCGGGAAAATACCGTGAAATTTCGAGTTGTTCTAATTGCGGTGATTTCCAAGCGCGACGGGGTAGTCTACGCTTTAAGGAAACGGGCAAAAAAGGAACTCAGTTTGTCCATACCTTGAATGGATCGGGATTAGCCATTGGGCGCACCATGTCGGCAATTTTAGAGAATTATCAGCAACCTAACGGTACAGTGAAAATACCAGAGGTTCTACATTCCTATATGGGACGGGAGGTGTTATGAGCCTTAACCTACCTTGGCTTGAACGCGATAGATGTTTTCTGTAGGGGCAGGTTTGACTTTTATCGTTCTTTGTTCATCCAAAGGCGACTAAACCTGCCCAGCCTAAGTGCAACAATTAACCAGAGAACTCCTTTATCTTCGGAGTTTTGCCCCGGTTGGCTAACGCTAACGCTAACATCTTCCCAAGTATTGAAAACGGCAACGTACAATAGAAAGGACGCAAGCAATCGTTACATTACTTCTTATGTCAATTTTGGCGGCGATCGCAGTCTTGGCGGTTTTGATTGTGGTGCATGAGCTGGGTCACTTTATGGCAGCTCGTTTGCAGGGAATTTATGCTAATCGCTTTTCCCTGGGTTTTGGTCCAGTTCTGTGGAAATACCAAGGACCTGATACGGAATATGCGATCCGCGCTTTCCCCTTGGGCGGATTTGTGGGTTTCCCCGATGATGACCCCGATAGCGATATCCCGCCGGATGACCCAAATTTACTTCGCAATCGACCCGTTTTAGACCGAGCGATTGTAATTAGTGCTGGAGTCATTGCTAACCTGATCTTTGCTTACTTTTTACTGGTGGTGCAGGTGGGAACAGTCGGAATTACTGACTTCAATTACCAGCCGGGAGTACAGGTTCCAGAAATTGCCGCAGAAAGTAGCTTAGTGGCAAAACAAGCGGGAATTAAACCCGGTGATGTTATCTTAGCGGTTGAGGATCAACCCTTGGGAGCGAGTCGGGATGCAATCCTTACCCTAATGACCGAAATTCAAAACTCTCCCAACCAACCCCTAGAACTGTCGATTAAGCGGGGTGAACAAACCTTGTCCCTGGACGTGACGCCAGAACCCGGAGACGATGGCAAAGGTAGAATTGGCGTACAACTGGCACCCAATGGTGAAATAGTCCGCAACTATGCTGACGGACTTTTCGAGATGTTTACGATTGCGGCTGACCAATATCAGCGCCTGAGTACGGAAATTGCCAAGGGTTTTGGTCAACTAATTAGCAACTTTGGTGAAACAGCAGAACAAGTATCCGGTCCGGTAGCGATTGTGGCAATTGGCGCGAATATTGCCCGTTCTGATGCGGGAAATCTGTTTCAGTTTGCGGCGTTGATTAGCATCAATTTGGCGATTATTAATATCTTGCCCTTACCCGCGCTGGATGGGGGTCAACTGGCATTTTTAGCGATCGAGGGAATTCGCGGTAAACCCATCCCCACAGAAGTTCAGCAAAATATCATGCAAACTGGATTGGTCTTGCTTTTGGGGTTAGGACTTTTCTTGATTGTGCGAGATACGGCAAATTTAGTTCCCTCAAGTTGGGTGCAAAATTTGTTTCAATGAAATAGTTTTGACCCAACACTAGGCTCAAAGGAATCTGGTGCGTATGTAGGGGCGGGTTTCACTATTATCGTTTCTTTTCTCACCCAGATGCGACTAAACCCGCCCTGACTTAGTGTTAAATAAATAGACATAGTATGCTACGTCTGAGTTTGGAATGAGCATCACCCGTAAATGGTCAGCGAAACAGCAACGGGCATTGGAGATTTTGCTTCGCCTGAAGCGACTTTATGCGGATGCTCACTGTACGCTCAACTACGACACTCCTGTACAGTTACTGGTGGCGACGATTCTCTCAGCCCAATGTACGGATGAACGAGTGAATCAGGTGACACCGGAATTGTTTCGCCAATTTCCTAATGCTAGAGCGATCGCACAAGCGGATATTGAGGTGTTAGAAGCTTTAGTCCGCCCGACTGGATTCTATCGCAATAAGGCGAAAAATATTCAAGGCGCTTGTCGGATGATCGTCGCCGAGTTTGGCGGTCAGATTCCGAGACGTATCGAACTGCTGATCAAGTTACCCGGTGTAGCTCGCAAAACTGCCAATGTTGTGCTAGCCAATGCTTTTGATATCCACGAGGGAGTGACGGTGGATACTCATGTCAAGCGCTTGACTCAGCGTCTGGGTTTGACGGAACATAGTGACCCCATTCGTATCGAACGTGATTTAATGCGACTGTTGCCTGTGGAAGACTGGGAAAACTGGTCAATTCGCCTAATTTACCATGGTCGGGCAATTTGTCAGGCGAAGAAGCCGAAGTGCAATGCTTGCGTACTGGCTGATTTATGTCCCAGCGCTAGGATTTGAGGGATGATGGGGGAGCAGGGGGAGCTGGGGGAGCTGGGGGAGCTGGGGGAGCTGGGGGAGCTGGGGGAGCAGAGGGAGCTGGGGGAGCTGGGGGAGCAGAGGGAGCTGGGGGAGCTGGGGGAGCAATGGTACATTTTCCCTGATAGTGGTGCAAGGAGATGAAAGGGTTTGACCTTTTTTCCTTGAATAAGAGCAACTATCAATGCTACTCAAAGCATTGATAGTTAATGGTTTCGGCTTTATGCAGCAAACCATACATATAGAAGACTGTGCGTAAATCCTGTCCCTATCTCCATCATGAAACTAGCACTTCGGATCAAGCACTTCGGATCAAGCCATTGTCGATGAGAAGTTTTAACATATCCCCCCTGAGAACGCGACACCAGTGAAGCAACAGAGTTTACGACAATGGTTTCGATGGCTGACTCGGTGGATTCGCCGCATCTTTCAGAAACCAGAAACGTTCCAACCAACGTTTCTGGTTCTTGAGCGTACCTATTCGGCTGATGAATCCATCGTGCTTTTGTCCGTCGAACGAGACGCGCCGGGTGCTGTCGGAACCTGGTATCTATTGAATCAACACAATCCCCGTCATAATCTGCTGATTACTCTTGACAACCTGGCGGCGATTCGATTAGCTCTGGATGCCAATTCATTTTCTGATAGGGATACGTCAATTTTGGAGCTATCGTTAGCCCAGGAAGACCAGATTTTTCGGACTCATCGGTTTAGCGTGCAGTGGATTATTAAGTTGAAGAGTTCCCGCAAGGTTTTTCATTTGATTGGAACCTGGGATCTTGACCTCCAAGGTGATACCTGGGACCCTAATACCAGTGCATTTACGATTGGTCGTTTGGTGGTGCGAGAAGCGTTGAATTTACTGCCGCTTCCGGGAGTGTCGTGGCGTTTCCGGATGACTGAGTTTCCTTGGATTGAGAGCTTACAGAGTTATAGCAAGATGGTTTTGGGGGATAACCATAATTGTTATACCAAGAAGCTGAACCTGAAAGAACTCAAGGAACTTAGAGATGAAATTGAGCGGGGGCGAGGTTATAGAAAACGTCGTTAATCATAACTTATAAACTGAAGATGATGATGCTGACTTAGAGTGAATGGCGCTGAATGGAGCTACAAGTCTTAAAGATACCTAAGCTGTCATGCATTTAAATTGGAAATGGATAGCGAGCATCTTGCTCGCACATCCCTGGCTAAGATCCTCGACTTCTTGAAGAAGTCGGAGATCTCAAAGATCTCAAAAGCGGGAACTAATCGGGGAAGGCGAATCCGGTTCTGGGATCGCGGATAAATAACCCCAGCACTAAGGAGTCCATCACCGTGTCCCATACAGGGTTCAGACGCTCTGCATCGTCCACCCAGTAGTCATAAGTAATCAAACATTGAACGCCAGAACCTAATCCAATACAGATGCGGGAATAGGCGTCGCGGTTTTCGTTAGGGTCAATAAATTTGAATTGAGTCCAAACGATGCGGGCGGTTTGGCGCTTCAGTTCAACAATTTCGCCCTGCTCGATTATATTCCGCTCATCATCTCGAACGACTCGCTTTAATAAAGAAACTAAGGGAAATTCAGCCCAGTCGCCTGGGGGGAGTAGATTATAGGAGGCTTCTAAGCGACAATCATCATTGGGTGGCTTGTTGTCCAGAAACCGAAATGACTTGGTATCCGGTTCAAAATGCCAATCTTCGGGAACATCAAAACGTAATGCTCCGCGCCCTGCTACGAAGATCCGATGTCCTGGCTTGGATGTCCAGTTGTGGTCTTCTTTTAGCTCTAGGGTTTCCTTGATCCATTGGAGATTGTGCTTTTTGCGTTTAGCCATAGCCGATCGCCTAGATGAAAACCACATTTAATTATTGATGGTAGCACTATCTCTGGTTCTCAGAGAGGGTGGGCTAGGTTTCTACACCATTTCTCTCCATGGATGGAGGCGAGCAAAAACTGATACGGTTAGGCACTAGCCGAAAGACTCCGAAATCCTTATTCTGGATTAATGGCAGTGAGTGCGACTGATCAGTGCTGAGGACAAGTAACTAATGGGACGAATCTTTATTTCTGCCGGACACGGAGGAATTGAACAAGGGGGACGCGATCTGGGCGCGATCGCAGGCGGTACAACGGAAGCTCAACAGATGATTCTGCTGCGGGATCAGATTGTCCCGGAGTTGCGATCGCGTGGCTTTGAGGTTCTCTCTGTCCCCGATGACTTGAGTTCAGCCGAATCGATTCAATGGATTAATGCTCGTTATCGTCCCGGCGATGTGGCGCTGGAAATTCATGCGGGTTCTTCCCCCAATCCCAGTGTCCGAGGAACGGCGGTTTACTACATCGCCAATAACACTGAACGCAAAAATCATGCGGAACTGATCCTCCTCGCCCTGCTGCGACGCCTTCCCCAATTACCCAACCGAGGCGCGAAGACGGATACGGCGACAGGGATGGGTTTTCTGGCGTTTACCCGCGATACCATCCTTCCTTCGCTGCTAATGGAGGTTGGCTATCTCACCAATCCAGAGGATCGGTTTATTATTCAAAATCGCCGTCGCGAGATGGCGTTAGGAATTGCGGATGGACTAGCGGCGTGGAGTCGAGCGGTTTCGGGAACGGAACCGGGAGGAAATGGAACGGAGGTTACCTATCCTTCGATTAATATCAAGATTAATAATCAAACCTATGGAGAGCAAGGCATTATTGTCAATAACAATGCCTATATTCCCATTGACTTAGCCGATCGCTTGGGTGTGGATTTAACCACGATTCCTGGTATTCGCCGCCTCCAGTATCGGGGAGTGGTTTACGTTAAAGCGATTGAATTGCGAGATTATAATATTTCAGTCGGTTGGGATGCAGCGACGCGCACGGTAATTTTGCGTTCAATTTTACAAATTTGTCCGGGTCAAATTGACCGAATTATGGCACATGGGAATACGTCAGAAGTGCAGTTAATGATGTTCCTCAAAGCCAATAATGAAGACGCCTTGGCTCAGTTTCCCGACTTACCCAAGCTTTACCGGGAAGAAGCCGCCATTGAAGGGGTAAATTATGATATTGCCTTTTCTCAAGCTATGGTGGAAACGAACTTCCTCCGTTTTGGTGGCGACTTGAAACCTAGTCAAAATAACTTTGGCGGCTTAGGATCAGTTGGGGGTGATCCGGAAGGAGCGACATTCCCCAGCGCTCGATTAGGCGTTCGCGCTCATATTCAACAATTAAAAGCCTACGCCAGTTTAGAACCCTTGGTACAAGAAGTGGTCAGTCCCCGATTTCGCTTTGTCACTCGTGGAATTGCACCCCTAGTTCAGCAGTTGAGCGGACGGTGGTCGGCTGACTTGAATTATGGCGATCGGATTATGGCTGTTCTCCGGCGTCTCTATGAATCAGCTGGCTTTTTCTAAGGGAACAGGGAACAGGGAACAGTCACGCTCATTCAGCGGAAAATTATCTTACATTGCTCAAGATCCCCGACTTCTTGGTTAAAAGCCTGATTGCTGAATAAATTTGATTTAGAAGTCGGGGATCTACTAGGACATCGGTTAAGAAACCGGGTTTCTTAGGGTGAAATCTTGATAGTTGTTGTTATCCTCATGATCAACCCGGTTTCTCGGAATATGGCGTCCAAGATTGCATCGGGTACTTCCTCTAAAAGACAAGGAAATTTCTGTCAACAGGGGATGCACCCATAAGTTACGACCAATCTAAAACTTTAGTCACTTCCTTAGTTAGTGTCATTGGGTCAAAGGGTTTAGCCATGACTCCAGCAATACCCAACTGATCAAATTCAGTGATGTTGTTGTTAAACACTTTGGCTGTGAGTAAAATCACGGGAATTTTTTGAGTGCTGGGAGACTTTTGCAACTCTTTCAATAGGGTTAACCCATCCATATCCGGCATCATCACATCCAAGAGAATCGCATCAGGTTGTTCAGTTTGGGCTAACTGTAGTCCTTTCTTGCCGGATTCAGCCGTGATTACTTGCCAGTTGCCAATCGTTTCCAGACAAGCTTGGATCACTAAACAAAGATTGGGTTCATCATCAATGACTAGGATACATTTGGTAGACATAAAGGGAACAGGGAATGGAAAACAGGGAACAGGGAATAATCAATTTTAATGCACATCAGCTTACTTGTGAAAGAGGGCGGGTTTTGTTGTTCATTTATTGGTAGGGAGGGCGTATTTTGTTGTTCATTTATCGGTGGGGAGGGCGGGTTTTGTTGTTCATTTATCGGTGGGGAGGGCGGGTTTTGTTGTTCATTTATTGGTGGGGAGGGCGGATTTTGTTGTTCATTTATCGGTGGGGAGGGCGGGTTTTGTTGTTCATTTATTGGTGAATAGCGAAATTTAGTCCCTAAACCCGCCCCTACAGATTTCCTAAACCCGCCCCTAAAATTTACTGATTAGTGGTTTCCTCCTGATTAACTTTCTCAATTTGACGGGCAAAATGAGTTTCTCGATACTGCAACGACTGGGCTAAGGCTAGACCTTTTTGAAAAGCGTCTAAGGCTTGATCATAGTTGTTTTGGGTGAGATAAATCTGACCCATTTGATCGTAAGCTTGCATCAACCCATAATAATTGTAGGACTGTTGTTCCACAATAATCAACGTTTCATACACCTGGAGTGCATAGTCGGGTTGGTCGTAAGATAAATAGAGTTGGGCTAATTTTTCGAGTGCATCACTGGCATAAGCAAACTGTTGTGATGACCAAGCGAGTGCATAAGCTTCTTGGTAGCTTTGAGAAGCTTGTTCGGGTTGATTCAGGGCTTCGTAGTCGGCACCAATCCCAATTTTTAGGGCGGGAATTTGCGTGTAGTTTTCTTGGTTGAGGTAACTGTCCACTAACCGTTCCTTGATCCGCAGGGCGTTTTCGGGTTTCTGGGATTGTTTATAAATGTTGAGCAATTCTTGTAAATAGTTAATCTCCGCCACGCGATCGCGCCTTGCTTGGGCTATGGCTAGTAATTCTTCATAAATGGCGGCGGCTTGGGGATAGTCAAACCAAGCTAAGTGGAGTTGGGCGATCGTTTCTAAGGTTTCGGCTTGAGTTTCTAGATCTTCTTGTTGACGAGCATCCGCTAAAATTTTCTCATAGATAGCTAGGGCGTTTCTGGGAACTCGTACCTGTCGATAAGCTTGACCTAATGCACCTAAAAGTTCGGGCTCTAACTCTCCTTCTTCCTCAGCGTTTTGCTGAATCGTTTCTAAGCGTTTGGTAATTAACTGGACTTGGGATTTCGCATTCCGACTCCAGGCAATTTCACCGACGCGCCCTAAAGTTTTTATTTCTTCTAATCGTCCACCCAAAACTCGCCGTAACCGAATTTCTCGATACCAGATATCAAACGCCTCTTCTTGATTTCCCGCCCTCAATTCGGCGGCGGCTTGATTATTTAATTGATTGAGATCTTCCCTCAGTCGGCGGCGTTCTAAGGGGCTTAAAGGGCGTTCTACGGGGGGATTGGGAAGCAGGGGATCGCCAGTGGTATCCAGTTCTAGGGGATTGGGTGGATTTGTGTCGGCGGGTTGGGCTAATGTTGGACTACTTAACCCTAACCAGAGTGTCGCGATGCAAAAGAGGAGTTGAACTTTTCTCATTAATTTAAGATGTATAAGATGCAACACTGTTTTAAGGAGAACCAGGAAATAAATTTCTTATCTTTAAGCTAAAGTAAGCTAAAGCTTACTACCTTAAAGACTTTTAACCCGTTTGAACGGGACGTGAGCTTTTAGCCCATAGACGCAAAGTGGCTTCTCTTTGAGAACTTTAGTTCAGAGCTTAAGTCTGATTAATTATTATCTTATCTGCCAACGTAATCACCATTGACGTTTAAAATCAACTTAGAGTTTCTTCAAGGAAACCCCTCCCCTAAGACGTTTGACATTTTTTATGATTCAGCCATTAACACAAAATCCATTAAAAATCAATAGATTTCGCCCCCTATTATCTCGACTCTTCGTCGTGGCGATCGCGCTATTGATTCTGTTGACGACGAGCTGTAGTCCCTCTACCGCTAGAACCGCCGAACAGCGCACGTTTCTGGATTTATCCTTGGACTTTTTGGCGGAGTATCAATTACCCAAACCGATGAGGTTTGAGGATACTCCCGTTGGCGGCTTATCCGCCCTCTCCTATGATCGCGATCGCGATCGTTTTTTGGCACTGTCCGATGATCGGTCAAATCTCGCACCCGCCCGATTTTACACCCTGGCGCTGACGATTAACCGCAACTCGGCAGGAGAAATTGGGATTGAATCCGTCACCGTGGAGGATGTAACCGTTCTAAAAGACGAAAACGGTAAACCCTATGCTTCCGGAACCATTGACCCCGAAGGCATCGCCCTATCCGGTAAAGGTAGCGTATTTATTTCCACTGAAGGGGTTCCCAGTCAGGGAATTGAACCCTTTATTCAAGAATTTGACCGCCAAACGGGACAACCGTTGCAACGCTTGCGAATTCCTGACCGCTTTCTGGCGAATAATACTACAGAAGAGGAACAAGTTCCCCGTGGCGTACAAGAGAACCTAGGCTTTGAAGCGTTAACCTTAGAACCAATTACGTTAGCGGCGGCTAGTGGCGATCCTTTTCGCCTATTTACAGCAACGGAATCCGCGTTAATTCAAGATAGTTTACCCCCAGATTCAGACGAGGTTCCCCGAATTCGGCTGCTGCATTATTTAATCAGCGACATTGCACCACCCATGCTAGTAGCGGAACATTTGTATCCACTGGCTCCCGCCCCCAAAGGAACAATTGATTATGGCTTGTCTGAATTAGTGGCATTAGATACAGAAGGTCACTTTCTTAGTTTAGAACGGAGTTATGGGTTGTTTGGACTCAGCGCCCAAATTTATCAACTAACCCTAGGTGGGGCAACCGATACATCTAATGTTGCCAGTCTCAAGGGGAATATTTCTCGCCTTGATCCGGTGAAGAAAAAATTGCTCCTTGATTTAAGTACTTTGGGAATTTATTTAGATAATCTGGAAGGGATGACTCTAGGTTCACGGTTGCCAGATGGGAGTCAGAGTTTGGTATTAGTCAGTGATGATAATTTTAATCAAGCACAGATTACACAGTTTCTTTTGTTTCGGTTAAACCTGAATAAGTCGAATTGAGCTAAATTGTAGTGGCGTGACACAGCTAATTGGCTCTCTTCCTTTCTCCCCTTGTCCTTGTTAACCTCAACTACAAATTTAAAGCCCTAGCAGGTTGACAACTTGAAATAAATGTGCATTTCTCCCAATTCTCCCCCCACTGCCGACAAACCCCTTACAATAGTGAAAACAGCTAATTGTATAGATTTGTATAGCCAACTCAGGTATAGAACGATATATGGCTGCTGCCGTTTTAATCGAGAACCTAAAAAAATACTACGGGGATGTCGAAGCCGTGAAGGACATCTCCCTGAACGTCGAACCGGGTGAGATTTTTGGCTTACTTGGTCCGAATGGGGCGGGGAAAACCACAACGATTCGCTGTCTGTGTACCTTAAGTAAACCCGACGCGGGTAAGATTGAGGTATCGGGAATTTCTGCGATCGCGAATCCTAGAGCCGTCCGCCGCCGCATCGGTTATGTCGCCCAGGAAGTAGCATTAGACAAAGTGTTGACGGGTCGCGAGTTACTGCAACTACAAGCGGATTTATATCACCTACCCAGCACCATTGCCAAAGAGCGCGTCAATACCATGATAGAGGTGCTGGGCTTGCAGGAGTATGCCGATAAAAAGACAGGAACCTACTCCGGCGGAATCCGCAAGCGTCTGGATTTAGCCTCCGGCTTACTCCATAAACCCGATGTGTTAGTTCTCGATGAACCCACCGTAGGGCTTGATATCGAGAGTCGGGTAGTGGTGTGGAATTTCCTGCGTCAATTGCAAAACGCTGGCACAACCATATTTATTACCAGCCACTATTTGGAAGAAGTAGATATTTTAGCCGATCGCGTAGCAATTATCGACAAAGGAGTTGTCATTGCCGAAGGTACGCCCTCTCAGTTAAAGGATAACGTAGGAGGCGATCGCATAACCCTCCGCATCCGGGAATTCTCACCCCTGGAAGAAGCCGAAAATGCCAAGGAAAAGCTGGAGGTGTTACCCTTTGTCCAAGAAGTGATTATTAATACGGCGCAAGGAAATTCCCTCAACTTGGTCGTCAAACCCCAAAGTGACGCATTGACCAACATTCAGCAATCCTTAAAAGACGCCGGATTACCCATCTTTGGCATTGCCCAATCCCGACCCAGTTTAGATGATGTCTACTTAGCCGCCACAGGTCAAACCTTAATGGATGCTGAACTCGCGGCGGCGGGAACACGAGATGTGAAGGCAGAGAAAAAGCAACGGATGAAGGAATGATGAGGGAGCAGGGGGAGCTTGTAGAGACGTAGCATGCTACGTCTGGGAGCTGGGGGAAATGAGGGAGATGAGGGAGATGAGGGAGATGAGGGAGATGGGGGAGATTATGTAGGGGCGGGTTTCACTACTATCTTTTTAGTTACACCCAGATGTAACTAAACCCGCCCCGACTAAATGACGAATGACAAATGACAAATGACAAATGACAAATAACCAATAACAAATAACATTATGAGTGGAACTGTAACACCATCAAAACCGGAAATTAATTGGCAACCTGACGTAGTAAGTCAAGTCCCCGTCAGCGATAAGGCGGGTGTGGGTGAATTTGTCCAAGAAACCTTGGCACTCACTAAGCGCTTGTTTATCCAATTGCAACGACGCCCATCTACATTAATCGCTGGCGTGATTCAGCCGTTGATGTGGCTGATTCTGTTTGGGGCGTTATTTCAAAATGCGCCAAAAGGACTCTTTGGCGAAAGCTTATCATACGCCCAATTCTTGAGTGCTGGTGTAATTGTATTTACCGCCTTCGCTGGTGCGCTCAATGCTGGCTTACCCGTGATGTTTGACCGGGAATTTGGCTTTCTTAATCGCTTACTTGTTGCACCTTTGGCGTCTCGCTTCTCCATTGTCGCCGCATCCGCTATCTATATCGTCGCCCTCAGTTTTATCCAAGCCGTGGTGATTGTCGCCGCTAGTGCAGTGATGGGTGCGGGTGTTCCCAATATAGCCGGACTGGGTGCGATCGCGTTAATTGTTTTCTTGCTGGTAATCGGGATGACAGCATTAAGTTTAGGACTCGCATTTGTGCTTCCGGGTCATATTGAACTAATTGCCGTCATTTTTGTCACCAACTTACCCCTCTTATTTGCCAGCACCGCCCTAGCGCCGCTATCCTTTATGCCAAAATGGTTGCAGTTTGTCGCCAGTCTCAATCCCTTGAGTTATGCGATTGAACCAATTCGCTATCTCTACCTTCACGGAGATTGGTCTTTAGGTAGTGTTGTCATGGAAGCACCTTGGGCTTCAATTACATTTGGCGGGGCTGTTTTAGTCTTGTTTGGCTTTGCCACTATCGCCTTAGTTCTAATTAGTCCATTGTTGCGGCGTCGATTTGCTTAATGGCATTGAAACTTGGCAGTTTGGGAGCGTTAAAACCCTTGATATACCGTAGGGTGGGCAGGGTCCCACCCACTTTAATTTAAATAGTAAACAGGATTACGGGAACGCTACAGTCATTTAAACCTATCCAGTTTAGACACCACAGGCTGCGCCTATAATGAACTGAAACTTGGGCAAGTTTTTATTCCCCAAAATGTGCGACAAGTTCATCAGGTATTACCCCAAGTTTATGAACTCCCCAAAGAACATCAACGGCGACTGCGAGAGAGTCATCTACTTGACGCGGATGTGTCTGTGGAAGAGTTAACCGACTATAAACAGGTTTATTCTCAACAGCCAATCTGCCCCATCAATGAAATTATTAACGATAAAGATAATTATCGTTATCTGGTAATTCTGGGTGATCCGGGTTCTGGCAAGTCTACCTTGTTACAATATTTGGCATTAGATTGGGCAAATTATACCCCCAATGACGCCAATTTTCAGCCGATACCGCTGCTGATTGAATTACGCACCTATATGCGGAATCGCGACGCGGGACAATGTAAGAATTTCCTGGAATTTTTTCATGATAGCAGTGGGATTGTCTGTCATCTGAATCAGCGTGAACTGGTGGAACAGTTAAAAGCCGGAAATGCTTTGGTCATGTTTGATGGCTTGGATGAGGTATTTGATCCGGGAAAACGGGAAGATGTGATTACCGATATTCATCGCTTCACCAATGACTATCCTGATGTGCGGGTAATTGTTACGTCTCGCGTGATTGGCTATAAACCGCAGCGGTTACGAGATGCCGAGTTTTATCATTTTATGTTGCAAGATTTGGAGGCAAATCAGGTTAAGGAGTTTATTACCCGTTGGCATGATTTAACCTTTACCAATCAAGTGGATAAACAGAGGAAGCGGGAACGACTCCAACGGGCAATTGATACCTCAAAAGCGATTCGCGAACTGGCTGGAAATCCCTTATTGCTGACAATGATGGCAATATTAAATCGCAATCAGGAATTACCCAGAGATAGACCTGAATTATACAACCAAGCGTCGCGGGTATTGCTGCATCAATGGGATGTGGAACGGGCGTTAGTAGAACATCAGCAGTTAGAGATTCAAACCATTGATTATAAAGATAAGCAGGAGATGTTGCGTCAGGTAGCTTATCAGATGCAAGCAGCAGAGAAAGGTTTAGCGGGTAATCTGATTGCGGCGGATGAGTTAGAAGGAATTTTGACCAAGTATCTGAAAACGCTAGATATCAATAATTCCAGGGCGGTGGCGAGGGTGATGATTAAGCAACTGCGGGAACGGAATTTTATCTTATGTTTCATGGGGGCGGATTATTATGCCTTTGTGCATCGGACGTTTTTGGAGTATTTCTGCGCTTGGGAATATGTTTGGCGGTTTGAGAAGGAACGAACAATTTCTCTGGAGGGGTTGAAAACAGAGGTTTTTGGCAAGCATTGGCAGGATGAGTCTTGGCATGAAGTGTTACGGCTGATTGTGGGGATGATTGAACCCAGGTTAGCTGGGGAGATTATAGATTATTTGAGGAATCAGTCGGGAGAAGCGGAAAAGTTTATTAATGTGTTTCTAGCGGCGGATTGCCTGTCTGAGGTGAGGAATCGTTCGGTTATCATATCGACAGCGAATCAATTACTGAACCAGATTAAGGGGTTAATTCAGTATGACTTACCTGACTATTACAAATCATCTATCAGGGAATTCATTTTAGTTCGAGAAATTCGTATTCAAGCGGTTGCGGCAATTGCGACAACCTGGCATGATTCTCCAGACACCTTACCTATGCTGAAACAAAAAGCCCAATCTGATGACGATAAGTTTGTGCGACGTGCAGCAGTGCAAGAATTAGCCAAAGGCTGGAAAAATGATCCAGACACCTTACCTATGCTGAAACAAAAAGCCCAATCTGATGACGATTCGGCTGTGCGACATGCAGCGGTGCAAGAATTAGCCAAAGGCTGGAAAAATGACCCAGACACTTTACCTATTCTCAAACAAAAAGCCCAATCTAATGACGATTCGGCTGTGGGAAGTGCAGCGGTGGAAGAAATAGCCAAAGGCTGGAAAGATGACCCAGACACCTTACCTTGGCTGAAGCAAAAAGCCCAATCTGATGACGATAAGTTTGTGCGACGTGCAGCGGTGGAAGAAATAGCTAAAGGCTGGAAGTATGACCCAGACACCTTACCTATGCTGAAACAAAAAGCCCAATATGATGATGACGATAATGTACGATTTGTAGCGGTGAAAGAAATAGCCAAAGGATGGAAATATGAGCCATGGCTATTTGAATTATTACGCGATCGCGCTCTCAATGATCCCTTTGTGCGCGAGAAAGACAGGCAAAGAAATCCTCGGCAATTAGCCATTGAAATCATTATAAAACAATATCCTGATAATCCCCAGACTCTACCCTTGCTGCGCGACAGAGCCGAAAATGATCCTGATGATAAAGTTAGAGAGTTTGCCCAGAAAAAATTGGCACAATTAGTGTAGGGGCGGGTTTCACGACTATCTTTTGGGTTGCAAAGGTGCGTTACGCTACCCTACCCTTCGGGAACGCTACCCTGCGGGAACGCTTCGCGAACGCTAACGCACCCTACTGGCGTGGCACACCTTATTTGGTGGATTAGAATTGTAGGGGCGCATGGCGTGCGCCCGGTTTAAACGTCAAATCTATTCCACAATTTTAGCTGTGTCACGCCACTACACCCGCCCCGACTCAGGTATCTAGACTCCCTGTTAAAAGAAAGGGCGACCCGATAAAATTGAGTGGACACAGTTGTCAATTTGTGCAAGCGGGTCGCCCCTACCGGAAATTAAAAGAGCGATCGCTCTCGAAACGTGTTAAGAAAGAGATGGCTGATGATAGCGATCGGGAAAAAATCCCAGATAAAAATAATTGGAGGCGCTATAGTAGGGTCACGGCACTGCCGTGTCCTTATGGAAATCTAATTGTATTTCTAAATAAACAGGTTAATTGCCATGAAGATCAGCACCCTATTGACTCCGGCACTCACCTCAACCCTGTTCGCTTCCCTAGGGTTAGGAGTGGTTGTTAGCATGACCTCAATCATTATCCCTGAAGGAGCGATCGCACAGACTACTGAACGGGTAAATCCCCTCGAAGATATGGATAATCGCCAAAATGAGCGAGATTCACTTACGGGAACAACGGGTAACAGTGGCTTTAATGTCTTTGATTTTATCCATCGCTCCCGTTTAGGCGTTGATTCTGAGGCGTTTAACAGCGAACTGGATCAAAACTTAGACAATGCCACGCAAGAGTTCCGACAGCTACAACGAGAACGGTTAAGAAATCAACAGCCCGTTCAACCCAATAACTCGTCTACTCCGGCTGGGGGAGGCATTAGATAACTGGAAGTAGAACCGTCCTGAAACCATTCCCAGGCTTTGCCTGGGAACAAGGCGGCTAGCTCATGCTAGCTAGGATATCCTGAGCATGGGAATCGGTTTTCACCTTCTCATCAACATAAGTGATCGTACCTTCACCGTTAATCACATAAGTGACGCGCTTGGAGTAACCACCGCCTTCAACATCGTAAGCTTTGGTAAGCGTGCCATCCGGATCAGCGAGCAATTGGAAAGGCAAGCCATACTTCTCCTTAAATTGCTTATGGGATGTCTCATCATCCATGCTGACACCGAGAACAACCATATCTTTGCCTTGATATTCAGCATAGTTGTCCCGGAAGCTTTGAGCTTCCTTGGTGCAACCTGGGGTATCGTCTTTGGGATAAAAATAGAGAACTACTGTTTTTCCCGCCAAGTCGGACAGGGAAACGGTCTTCCCTGCATCATCTTTGGCGGTAAATGCCGGAGCTTTATCACCAATGCTTAAAGCCATAAGTCTTTTTCCCTGTGTTGACTACTTAACTATTTTTCATCCTACTACCTTCGGAAGCTTTATTCAGTCTAGATGCCGTGTAGGGGCAACCCGCATGGCACCAATTCACAACACCAATCCACTCAATAAACTCGGGTCGCCCTCTCCTGTGAGGTTAAGGTGACATCCTCCTACACCAAATCAAAGATTATGGTGTAGGCTTCCCCAAGCCCCCTGGTAAGATAAAAAGAGGTCTAAACGTAGGATTTACCAGCGTTTCCAGGAGCTAATCCAGTTGCAATGACATCTATTTCCTCTGAAAAAGCCCAGTCGGTTCACTATCCAGAACGCACCATAAAACGCGCTGAACAAGCGTTGCGCTGTCTGCCCTTCCAGTTAACCTTGTATAAGGAGATGCGTTCAACCAGTGTTTCCCTACTCGCGATCGCGACGCAAAAAGGGATAGAACAGGGCTATACTAAAAGTCCCTTATCCGAGTTGGCAGCCGAACGTGATTTACTGTGGTTGATTCAAGTCGGCGTTTTGCGGCGAGAAGTTGATGGTCAAGGTATTACCGACAGTTTTCGTCTCACACCCTTGGGTCGTCAACTGGTGGAAAAATGGGCAAGCCGAGGCGAGTCATTACCTCCGCCATCCCTTTGGAATCGCATCGCTCACGCCTGGAACCGTTGGTTGCGATTACCAATCTAAGTAGAATAGCACTGAAATAATATGAGTTCGTAGTCGGCACGAAGCGTGCCTCAAGCGCTAAAGCGCTCACTACAAACGCTTAAGTCAGTGACATTCAATCTAAGTGCATAGTCTGAGGGTTGCTTCTATTCGTTCTGATTACCCGATAACTCTTAACCCGCTTTATGAAATCGCTGATGGTGGTGGGAACAACCTCCCACGCAGGAAAATCCTTTATTACTACCGCCTTGTGCCGTATTCTTTCCCGGCGCGGTTGGCGTGTGGCTCCATTTAAGGGACAAAACATGGCGCTCAACGCCTATGTCACTACCAATGGAGGCGAAATTGGACATGCTCAAGCGGTTCAAGCTTGGGCGGCTGATGTGACGCCCTGTGTCGAAATGAACCCGATTTTACTTAAACCCCAGGGGGATATGACCTCTCAAGTCATTCTCATGGGTCAAGTGGCGGGTAAAGTCGGCGCGGCGGATTATTATGAACAGTACTTTGATCGGGGTTGGCAAGCGATTAAAGAGTCGCTGCGGCGTTTGAGTCATGAGTTTGATTTTGTCGTGTGTGAGGGTGCAGGGAGTCCAGCAGAAATTAATTTGAAGCACCGTGACTTAACCAATATGCGGGTAGCGAAGCATTTAAATGCATCAACGTTACTCGTAGTAGATATTGATCGCGGCGGCGCATTTGCTCATATTATTGGGACTCTGGAGCTCTTGGAACCGGATGAGCGAGTCTTGATTAAAGGTATCGTGATTAATAAGTTTAGAGGACAGCGATCGCTGTTGGAATCAGGGATCACTTGGCTCGAAGAACGCACCGGAATTCCTGTCATTGGGGTGATTCCCTGGATCAATGAGCTCTTTCCTGCCGAAGACTCTTTGGCATTACTGGATCGCTACAATAAGAGAAAACGGGATAGTGAATTAACGGTGGCGGTCATTCGTTTTCCCCGCATCTCTAACTTTACCGACTTTGACGCCCTAGAAGCTGAATCGACGGTCAGTGTCAAATATTTAACACCGAATCAATCCCTCGGCTATCCCGACGCCCTGATTTTGCCGGGGACAAAAACCACCATTAGCGACTTACTCGTGTTGCACAAAACAGGCATGTTTGAAGAGATTAAAAACTATGCCGCTGCGGGGGGTACCGTTTTAGGGATTTGTGGTGGGTTTCAAATGCTGGGTCAAACCCTGCTTGATCCCGATGGCATTGAAGATGAACCGGGACAATATCAAGGATTAGGATTATTACCGATTAAAACAATTATTACCGCCAGAAAAGTAGCACGTCAGCGTCTCGTAACCTCTAACTATCCCCAAGTCGGTTTACCTGTTTCGGGTTACGAAATCCATCAAGGGCGTTCTCGACTGATTGACTCAGAAACCACGGATAATAAATCTGCCTATCAACCCCTGTTTGATGATCCTGGTTTAGGGTTAGTCGATATCACTCAGTCCATTTGGGGAACCTACCTTCATGGTTTATTTGATAATGGTCCTTGGCGACGGGCGTGGTTGAATCAACTGCGACATCAACGTGGACTTGCGTCTTTGCCAACGGGTATTCCCGACTATCGAGAGCAGCGCGAAGTGGTTTTGAATTCCTTAGCTGATAGCGTAGAGACTCATTTGGATTTAAGCACTATTATACCTAACTTGACGTGAGTTAATAGCAAACCTGTTTATGAGTGTTACCATTCGATTTTTACCCGATGATGTCACGATTAATGCAGAAGTGGGAGAACCGCTACTGCAAGTGGCTCAACGCGCTGGCGTTTTCATTCCCACAGGATGTCTGATGGGTTCCTGTCATGCTTGTGAGGTTGAGATTAACGACGGGGAAACAATTTGCGCCTGTATCTCGGCTGTACCACCGGGTCAGGAACAGCTTACGATTAATCTCTATAGTGATCCAACCTGGTAAGTTATTGGTCATTAGTCATTAGTCATTGGTCATTTGTCATTTGTCATTTGAATTTCTTCTTGAGTAATTGGATCGATCCCTGTTACGAAATTGTAGCGATATCCATTACAACGCTGACAAGCTAAGGCTAGATTTCCTAAATCATCAGCCCCTCCCAATGAACGAGGCATAATATGGTCAATCGCAAAATTAGCAGCACTGGCTTCTTCTGAGGAGTGGCAATATTCACATAAATAGTTTGCCCTTTTCCGTACCTGTCGCTTAACATTATCATTCAACGTCATGATTCAGCGATAATACGGGCATTCAACAGGGTAAAGATACGATCTAATTCCAAAAGCCCACTGAGTTCAGCTTGTTCATCTTGATTAAGACTTACCTCTTTTTGGCGTTCAGAAAGCTCATCCAAACGAACTTGAAGGGCATCTGTGAATTTGAACAGATATAAATTGCGTACTCGCTGAATCTTAATGCCAGTTTCAACCCAGGATGAGGGTTGCACCATTGTTTGAGCAATCATTATGATCAGTGAATCTCTGTTTTCTGTTGACTATGATACTAGCTTAACCTAAACTTTCCCCCTACAGATGGAGGTTTAACAGTAGAGCCAGCGTCAGTCCCAATACGGCTCGGATACAGCATCTTCTAAAACGGTGTATCACATCGAGCCTGAAAACGCTGTAACGCCGCTAAAATGATGGAATAGATTTACAGTAATCAACACCTCTGATCATGATTCGTCTGCCCACCCAATCCAATCCCCCAGATTCTCCCCGGCAAACCTTGCCGACCATGTATGATTTACCCAGTGATAATCCGGAGGACCCTGGATTGCCCGATGAGTTTCACTTTTTTCAACCCCTGCTACTGCTTTTAACCTTTCAACCAACTAATTGGAATTGGGAGGAGGTGTTTTCTGCCTGCGATTTGAATCTTTATTATGATGTTAATCATACTCACTGGTACAAGCGTCCCGATTGGTTTGGCGTTGTGGGAATTCCTCGCTTGTATGAACAGCGAGAGTTGCGTTTAAGTTATGTGATTTGGCAAGAGCAAATTAGTCCTTTTGTGGTAGTGGAATTACTATCTCCGGGTACGGAGGATGAGGATTTTGGACGGACGAACCCCCAAGTTGGAAGTCCACCGACAAAATGGCAGGTTTATGAAAAGATTTTGCGGGTACCGTACTATGTGATTTTTAGCCGCTATACCTTGGAACTGCAAATCTTTCATTTAGTTGAGGGGAAATATCAACGGGTGAATTTAACCGATAATCGGTTGGTGATACCCGAATTAGGGTTAAGCTTAGGATTATGGTCAGGACGGTTTCGGGAGATTAACGGACGTTGGTTGCGATGGATGACCCCTTCAGGCGAGTTGATTCCCACGGATAATGAACAGGCTGTATTGGCTGAACAACGGGCAATCGCCGCCCAAGAACGCGCCCAACAGGAAGCCCAACTTGCTCGATTAGCCCAAGAACGCGCCCAACAGGAAGCCCAACGCGCACAATTAGCTGAAGAACAGGCACTTGCGGCTGAGGAACGCGCCCAGCAATTGGCGCAACGGTTGCGAGAATTAGGGATTGATCCAGATAATATATAGGGCAAGATAAGCTGTCATGTATTTAAATTGGGTGTGAGTAGCGAGCAAGATGCAAAGCCTGCGGCATGGCTTCGCTAAACGCACTACAATGATTTCGCCATTGATGAATTTAAGGTTGGTGGGCAATGCCCACCCTACGGGATATCAATGGTGTTATGGCGGCTAAAAGGCTTCAACAAAATCCATGTTCTTGGCGAACACTGGTAAGTTAGTTATTATTGCTCGCTTTCGTTACTGCACTATGTCATCGACTGTATCCTCTACTTCTAGCCAAGCGATTCCGGTTGAGAAAATCCGTTATAACGATCAGGGGCTTGTCCCCGCCATTGTCCAGGATTATCTGGATGGTACGGTATTGATGATGGCGTGGATGAATCGGGAATCCTTGCAGAAAACCTTGGACACGGGGGAAACCTGGTTCTGGAGTCGATCGCGTCAGGAATTATGGCACAAAGGTGCAACATCGGGTCATTTGCAATATGTGCGATCGCTCCGTTATGACTGTGATAGTGATACGCTGCTGATTGGTGTGGAACAGGTGGGGGATATTGCCTGTCATACGGGGGAACGTAGTTGTTTTCATCAGGTGGATGGGACAAAGGCTGCACCGCCTGCTGATACATTGTCTCAGGTGTTTGAGGTGATTTGCGATCGCAGAGATAATCCTACTGCTGAATCCTATACCTGTAAGCTATTTGACGGTGGGGATAATAAGATTCTTAAAAAGATTGGTGAAGAAGCCGCCGAGGTGGTAATGGCGTGTAAGGATGATCAGAAAGATGCGATCGCCTCAGAAGCGGCTGATTTGTTTTATCACACCCTAGTCGCCTTAGCGCATCACCAGATTGATGTGCGGGATGTTTATCGCAAGTTACAGGAGAGAAGGCGATAGCATCTGCCCGGAGTTCAAACTCCGGGCTAAGAACTCAAGTCCATTTTAATGGACTAACATCTGTTGGGTTTCACGACTCATTTAAAATAGCTATCCCCGAAAATTTCCATGGTATCGGAGACAACCAGTACAATCACCAATAAATTACTTCGGTTAATCAGTATTAAACATCTGATATTAAACAGCAGCTTTACCAAAATCGTGCGATCGCGACACCAATGCTAGACCCCAGCATAACCTGTATAGGGTCTGATATCGACGATTGTCATCAATTACGCTACAAAAGGAGCTAGATGAAGCTTAGGGATGGGATTGAGAGTGCGATCGCGCTTTTTTCTAGCTGGCATCAGTTACGCTAGGGTAAGAGCCAGATGGAGTTTAGGGTGGGATTGAAGAGTGCGATCGCGCTTTAACACCAGCAAGTCATTAGTTAGGCTTGCTGCCATCAGTCGCAGTAAGAACTTTAGTGGTTATTATAAGGAAAAATGGCAGATGTTACTGTACACCCGGAATGCCCCTTTTCAGAAGAAACATTTAACCTTCTTGCACCACCGGAACAAGATTTCTGTATACCGCATAAAGCAGAATTCAAAAAGTATGTTGAACAGCCAGTTCAAAAGCTTTGCCGTCAAGTGGCGGCTCAACTACCCAATCAGATTATTAAGCGTCTAGAACTGAAAGTTGAGGTATCTCAAAATTCTTATAATTAAATCTGCTGTTTAGGTATTTTTTATGACGAAATAACAAGGCTTTCGATGAAAAATGATTTTGCTCAATTGTTTATAT
Source organism: Coleofasciculus sp. D1-CHI-01 (assembly GCF_040218875.1). Taxonomy (NCBI): domain Bacteria; kingdom Bacillati; phylum Cyanobacteriota; class Cyanophyceae; order Coleofasciculales; family Coleofasciculaceae; genus Coleofasciculus; species Coleofasciculus sp. D1-CHI-01. The sequence continues at coordinate 49,585 of NZ_JAVJQP010000017.1, read as the reverse complement.
ATATTGATTCAAATCGGCTAATTTTTGGATTGCTTATCCCTGATGAAACCAATGGGAAAAAGCGATTTATTGAAAATTTGAAGACGAGCTTTAATAAAGAAATTATTTTTCAGAATACTTCTCTACCTGATAACTGTGAGTTACACTTTTCATCTTCTGGTAAAAGTCTTGATCCCATTAATCCTTTGGGAGAGTGGTTAAAGCTTCTGACTCGGCAGAACAGTCGTACAAAGGATATTCAAGCTAGTGTGCATCTTGAACCCAATGAAGTTTTACTTTATTCTAGCGAACAATTAGCGAGTCAGATTAAACAGACTTTTGAATCTCTTTTTATTCTATTTTTAACGGCAAATTTTGATGATCCTATTGACGAAATAAGACACTATTTAAATTCCAACAACAATACTTCGGCAGAAAGATATTTAGAACGAGGAATTATTCACTATAGAGAAAATAATTACCAAAGGTCAATTAAAAGATTTAATACTGCTATAGAACGAGATCCCAATTTAGCTGATGCTTATAGCTACCGGGGACAAGCTAATGGCGAATCTCACTATCGATTTCATCTTGGCGATCAAAATAGTACACCATTGCTGCATGAGCTTCTGATCGTTTCAGATAAGGATGTTGACGGCACATTTCCTCAACTGACCAACCGTAAGCGAGGTAAACCCGTTTATCCCCCTCGGGACAGGCGAAAACCCGCGACGTGGAGGATGCTAAGGATGATTACACCGTTCCGAGTGACTCTCGATCCGCCCGCTGCATTTGAATAGTTAGGCTTCACGCCTTCTTGAGAAATGGAACCAAGTGCATCATGTAATCCCGTTTGCCAATGGGTACACCAGCCATGCGAAGAATGTCGTAAGCCGTAACCAGATGGAAGTAGAAGTTTGGAATTAGAAAGTCGTTCACGTAGGCGCGACCAGACATTTCTATATAAAGACCCTGGTCGAGATCAATGCGCGTCAACTCACTTAGCTTTTCATCTTCGACGTTAACGCCCGAAAGAAGTCCCTTGGTATTCGCTATATGTTCGTATGCCTGTGCAATAAATGTGACTTCTGGATCTAGATTATCCATCGGTTTGCCGTTACACCATAAAGCAAAGTTGCGTGGTTGATTGCAGGTGAAAGCAACCTGTGTACCGAAGGGAAGCATATCAGTCGCAATACGCTTCTGAAGAAACGACTCACTATCACTGAAATGAGTCTGAGCTGACTTTAGGAGGTGTTCGAGAGTCGTGAGACGGCTTTGGAAGATAGTTTTGATTGAATCTATATTTTGACTTGGCATTTTGCAATCTCTTAAAACTTATTTCATGTAGTCTAAGTGTATACGGAAGACCCAAAAATGCATACCTATCATGACACCATCCACGAGACGACGCAATTGCTCCGTAATAGCTTGAGGAACGTGAACATCCATGTATAGTGCGACAGTCACTTATAAAATCCCTCTTGCCTTCATCCGTACAAAGAAAGGAGAAAGGGAGGCTTGAGATTTTGCCTGTTGTGCTTGCTCCCATTCTTGGCGAATCTCACTATCGATTTCATTTTGGTGATCGAAATAGTACATCATTGCTGCATGAGCTTCTGATCGCTTTAGATAAGGATGTTGACGGCATATTTTCTCAACTGACCAACCGTAAGCGAGGTAATCCATGACAATCTGAGCCACACGCACGCGGGGTATCCGCTGCAACCGTGCTGATTCACCGTCTACTTTCTCAATATGTGGATAAATTACTCCTGATGTCATGGCATTACTGATCAATATTACAGCTTAGAATAACAATGATAGACGAACTCGCCTGGTCGAAAATGGTGCAAAAATTAAGTCAAGCGATCGCGTAAACTGATGAGTCTAGACGTAATTGTTATTGGTAGCGGAATTGGTGGATTGACGGCGGGTGCTTTACTCGCCCGTTATGGCAAACGGGTGCTAGTCTGTGAAAGCCATGCTATTCCCGGCGGTGCGGCGCATAGTTTCCACCGCCGGGGGTTTGAGTTTGATTCGGGTCCTTCATTTTATTGTGGATTAAGTCACCAACGCCCCAGTCTTAACCCCTTACGGCAAGTTTTGGATGTCCTGGGCGAGTCGTTAGAAACGGTTGCTTATGACCCCCTAGGACATTACCATTTTCCCGAAGCGACGTTACCCGTGTATAGTGACGCCCAACGATATCGAGAAGCTGTAGCCGAGATTACACCTCAAGGCGCGAAAGAATTGGCAGAGTTTGAAAAACGCCTGCTTTCTCTCTATGAAGGGTTGCGAGAGATTCCCACAATTGCTTTGCGATCCGATTGGCAAGTGATTCCAGTTTTAGTGGGACGTTATTTACCCTCACTCTTAAAATTACTGCCCCATCTGGGACTTGTCCAGAATTCTGTGGGTAAAGTCATGGATGAAACCGTGCGTGATCCTTGGGTGCGGCGGCTGATTGATGTGGAATGCTTTCTGTTATCGGGATTAAAAGCACAGGGAACGATCGCGCCTGAGGTAGCCTTTATGTTAGGGGAACGTTCCCGTGCGGGTGTGGAGTACCCAGTCGGGGGAAGTCGGGCGATTGTGGAGGCGTTGGTGCGCGGGTTAGAACGCTGGGGGGGTGAGTTGCGCCTAAATGCCCATGTTGACCAAATTGTAGTCCAAGGGGGTAAAGCCGTTGGGGTACGGTTACAACGGGGAGAGGTGGTAAACGCCCCGGTGGTGATTTCTAATGCCACAATTTGGGATACCTACAGCCAATTATTGCGCCCAGAAGATTTACCGACAGCGTACCGGGAACAGTCCCTAGAAACCCCAGCCGTCGAGAGTTTTATGCACCTACATTTAGGGATTCGGGCGGAGGGATTAGAGGGGTTGACAGGACATCATGTTGTGGTTCACGATGCCAATCGGGATATTACCGAACCGGGTAATACGTGTATGATTTCCATTCCTTCGGTATGGGATGCTAATCTCGCCCCAATCGGTCATCATGTAATTCATGCCTATACCTTAGAACCCTACCAGGGTTGGCAGCGTGATGATACCTATAAAGAGAAGAAAAAAGCGCGATCGCAATCCTTATTCCGGGCGTTAGAACGGGTGATTCCGGATATTCGAGAACGGATTACTTTAGAACTGATTGGTACACCACTAACTCATTCCTATTATTTACGTCGCTATCAAGGCACCTATGGTCCTGCGATCGCGGCTGGTAAAGCCATGTTTCCCAGTTATCACACACCGATTCCGGGATTGTATCGGGTGGGGGATAGTACAATGCCAGGAATAGGTGTTCCAGCCGTGGCGGGTTCGGGTATTCTTTGCGCCAATACCTTGGTGACACCCTCACAAACCGCCGAGGTATTGGCAGATCTGGATAAGCCAGGGTAATCGTGCGATCGCTCAATTGACTAACAGTATTCTAAGTAGGTCGGTGTCAATAAAGCTATCTATATTAAGTTATGTAAATAAACCTCAAACCCTTACAAATGACGAATGACAAATGACAAATGACGATCACCACCGTTAACTTTAACTGTCCCTACCTATACTAAATGACCGGATGAGATAAAAAACCCAATCAGGAATCCTAAAATTGTGGAGAAAACCACGGAACTGCCTCCCAGTTCATAAGCTTCCGGCATCATTGTACTGGCAACCATGGCTAAGATAGCGCCGCCCGAAATAGCCTGTGCGATCGCGACAACGACCTCAGATGTATTATTTTGTAAAAAATAACCCCCAATGGCACATAAACCACTGAGAATCACCACACCTATCCATAATCCTAAAATCTGACTCGTTTTCGTTCCCGCTTGTTTCATTCCTGTGGCGCTGGATAAGGCTTCTGGAAAATTAGAAATAAATACCGCCAATAAAAAAGACCAGCCCAAATCGCTATTGCCAGAATTCATGCCAATTACCGCCGCTTCTGGTATATTATCAATTAATGTACCCACCAGAATGGCAAACGATGTAGACTGTTTCACCAAATTTTCCAGGGTCATTTGATCGTCCCGGAGTAACAGATCCAGTTCAACTTGATTTATAACCTGCTGTCGCCACCGATCTAAACGATGTTCCACAACCATGCGTGACTCTGTTGCCACTTGCAGTCGTCGGGCTAAGGCGCGACTCAGTGACCAAGCCAGATGGGGCGACCAGGTTAGCATGGTGTTGAAATGTTCCTGGTGTAACTGATACAATTCCATTTGGGTGCGGGCAACCACGGTGGCAGATCGCGGTTCTCCTGTCAGGAGTGCCATCTCACCAAACACTTCTCCTGGTTTCATCGTACCGAGAACTTTTTGACCCTTTCGCACTTCGGCTTCACCGTCAACAATCATATAAAAATAATCACCAGGGGTTCCGTCTTCACAGATTACGTCTCCAGGGTTGGCGTGAATTGGATTCAGAAACAGGGCGACTCTTTGGCGTTCTTTCGGGGGTAAATTTTGCATCACCTCAATATGGGCGATGCGATTGAGGACATCTGTCACCTGATCAGCACCATGTTCAACCAGGTAGCGGCGACTGGATGCTGGTTTACGCAAGAATCCGCCATGTTGGTCAATATAGGATGTCAGTCCGGTAAATAACATCCCTCCTGCCATAAACCCAATTAATAGGGGGACAAAGCCACTGTGACGATAGACCGGAATCGTGATTTCAAACGCGATCGCAGACAGTAGTGTACCACTCCCAAATGCCATAATCGTCGCCGATAAGTGGCGACTCGGTTGCCAAAAGACTCCCACTGACGCGCCTAAGGCTAAACTAGACGCGCCCAGAATTCCTTGAAAAAAGGCTGCCGTTGGCATAGGTGGCTTACGTTTTTAGGTCAGTTTTCATCCTATCGGAGAAAGGGCATCAAAGAATGTGAAATTGTCTACAAACGTTAAACTGAGGACAGGGGTATAACCAATTGATTTCTCTTTCAGGCATCAGATAACAATGATTGAACTCCTAGCCGTACTTTCGGTAGCAGCAGCAGTAGGAATGAGGATTGCTTTGCCTTTATTGGTGATTGGCTTGTTGCAAAGCGATAACCTCTGGAATGAAATTCCCCTGCTGTCTCGCATTCACCCTTCGGTTTTAGTCGGTATTTTGACCACCTTCTCGTTATTTGAATTATTTGCCTCCAAGAAGCTGGTGGGACAGCGAGTCTTGCAAATTGTCCAACTCTTGTTGAGTCCTGGGGTTGGGGCAATTATGGGTATTGCTGTCGCCCAGTTTGCTAATGCCCCTGGGGAATTTATTTGGATTGTCGGGATAGTTAGTGGATTATTGGCTTTTGTCCTGCAATTGGTACAAGTTGGCTGGTTTTTTCGATTGCGAGGTTTACCGTTATGGGTGGTTTTTTGTCAAGATGTTTTGTGTGTGGCGTTGGTTGTCTTTGCCTTTGATGCGCCTCAACAAGGGGGATTAATTGCGCTGATTCTATTGTGGCTAGCGATTCGCAGTTCTCAACAATGGTATCGTTTATATGGTAGGAACAATCGTTCGCGGCGATATCGGCAGGTTTTGTAGTTTGATTGGGGGTTATATTATATCCTTTGGCATTGGAAGTATTTTTTTAACGCAGAGGGACGCAGAGGTTAGTGCAGAGGGACGCAGAGGACGTTAGAGGATTTAGACAAAAATTTTATAGACCCATATTTTTATGTAGGGTGGGCAAGTCTTATAAACATTGAAGCTTTTATTCTCGTTCGTTGTTCTTGCCCACCACAGGATAACTATCACGCTTTACTCTATCCAGAATTCTAGAGACTGTTTCAGCTTCAGGAGATTGCAGGCGCTGCAAAATGTCTAGGGCTTGCTGTAAGTAGTTGAGGGCGGTTTCAACTTCTCCTTTTTCATCCGCTAATAGTTGTCCTAGCATGGCTAAGGTGACGGCTTTATTTTGAACATCACCAATGCGTTGAGTTAAGTCTAAAGATTGCTGAAAAAGAGCGATCGCGTCCTGAAATTCCCCCTGGTTAACTTTAATTATCCCTTGCTGAATCCGCCGCAGTTCGGTACTTTTACCACATCCTCGATGTCCTGTAAATAAAATTGAGCTAAATTCAGCAGGTTCAAGAAAGTCTAAACGGGCGCTAACTCCTTCAATTGCTTCCGTATTCCGTACTGCTGACAAATCCACATAATATCGTTCCACATCTGGACCCAGCAGGGGACCCACATCACAAGCCCGAAAAGCTGCTTTCAGGGTGGTAGCGCGGTTGGGAGGGAGTGAAGTCATTGGGTGAATTGAATTAGAATTACGCCCGGAAATGTAGGGGCGCACAGACGTGCGCCCGATTCAATGGTCAAATCTATTCCACCATTTTAGCTGTGCCACGCCACTAGCTTGAGTCAGCGATAGTGATTTTGAGGTAAGGTTAGAAATCAGATGGCAACGGGAGAGCAATAGGCAAAGGACGTTCTGATGAAGCGCATAAATTCGGTGACTTTGGCATTCCTATCGTTAAGTACGGTCGTCTTTTCGACTATCCTATTGTCTGTTGGCGTTATCCAGCCTCAATCCATCGCCCAAGATGCGCCAGTATCTCAAGCGCTGTCTGATTCTGAGGAACAAGAGTTGGAACAGTTGCGGGAGGAACAACGTATCCAAGAACAGGTGCAGGCGGAAGCTAATCGCGCCTTTAGTCGCACCACCACCCTGTTTAATGTCCTCCTGGCGGTTTTAGCGCTGCTGTTAGTTGCGGCGATTGTTGGCTTATTCCTGTTGCGACGGGCGGTAATTCGTGAGGTGGCGGATTTGGTGCGGGCGCATCTGAATGAATTAACCGACTTGGAAGGGAAGATTAATCAAGCGAATCAACAGGTACAAGCGATTCTGGAACGTACCGAAGATTTAGCCAATGATTTGAATCGAGAAGCTGATGACTTCTATGAAGATATTGGCATGAAGCAGAAGGAGTCATCCCAGCTTCTGAGTGAACTCTCGGACTCTCAACAACAAGCACTGCGGGATTTAAATACCCATATTAAAGACGCCCAAAAAGCCCTGGCTAAAACCGATAACGAGTTTTCTGATCATTTATCCCAACTGCGTTCTCAGGTTGAATCGGAACAAACAGATACCCTGGAGAACCTGAAACAATTAAGCGCTAAATTTCCCCCGGAACTGGCGAAATTGCAACAGGATACCCACACCGAAAAAGATCGGGTGGTGGAAAACCTGAAAAATTCAGAAACGGCGTTTAGTAATCAACTGGCGGAACTGTTTAACCAAACCCAAAGCCAACGGGATGGAATTCTCCAGAGTTTAGAACAACTGAGTGCCGAATTTGCCCCAGAACTCTCGAAACTACAACAGGCGGCTCAAGGGGAAAAAGCGGCGATTATCCAGCGCTTGCAAAAAACAGAAACCGAGTTTGGTCAGCAATTAACCCAACTGCAAAACCAGGCACAAAAACAACGGGATAGGATTCTCCAGAACTTAGAAAAACTCCAGAAGGAGTTTACCCCCCAGCTTGACCAAGTGAAAGGGTCACTGGATAATCAAAAAGCGACGATTTTACAGAATTTGCAACAGGCGGAAACCGAGTTTAAACAGCAATTAACCCAACTGCAAACCACCACGAAACAAGAACGGGAGAGTATTCTAGAGAATCTGCAACGCCTCGCCTCAGAGTTCTCGCCCCAATTGACGGAGATTAAAACTGAAGCTGAACAACGGGCGCAACAGCAACAAGCGACAGCGTTTGAGGATGTGGAACGATTACGCAAAGATGTGACACGCCAACTGGAACAATCCCAATCGCAAATTCAAGGAGAGATTGATCAAACCTTGGGCAATTTGACAAAATTGGAACAGGAGGTAACCAGTCAACTTTCAACGACGCAATCGGGGTTACAAGAAAACCGCGACCAAACCCGGCAACGCTTGAGTCAAATCCAAAGCGAGTTTACCAGCCAATTTTCCCAATTCCAGTCGGCGATTCAAGAACGCAAAGATCAGGCATTCCAAAGCCTGGAAAAACTGGAGTCTATGTTAACCGATGAGTTGACAGATATCCAATCTGATGCTAAGCGACAAAAAGAGGAAATCCTGCAAAAGTTGGCAGAGATTACGCCCACGGAAATTGCCGAATCCGCCTTATCTGATGTCCTGCAACAAATCCAACCCCTGACTGAACAACTGGAACGATTGAATGAGAATCATCCAGAGTTTTTCTTGAATGTCAAGGACTATATTAATCAGGGAGATAATTTATTTACCCAAGGTGACTATGAAGAGGCGATCGCCCGGTATGATCAAGCCTTAGAACTACAACCCGATAACTCGAATCTCTGGCATCAGCGCGGTGTCGCCTTGTGGGAATTACAACGCTACCAAGACGCGATCGCATCCTTGGATCGGGGACTAGAACTCGCCCCCGAAGCCCCGGATACCTGGTACTATCGCGGATTAACTTTGCGAGAATTACAGCGCTATGAAGGGGCGTTAGTGGCGTTCAATAAGGTGATTCAAATCCAGCCTGATGATTACAAAGCATGGCTAAATCGGGGAATGATGCTAGGGAGATTGAAACGCCGGGAAGATGCGATCGCATCCTTTGAGCAGGCGTTGGAAATCAAACCCGATTACCATGAAGCCTGGGTGAATCGGGGCGTGGTACTCGGCGCACTCCAACAACACGAAGAGGCGTATAATTCCTTTGACAAAGCCGTGCAAGTGCAACCGGATGATGGCGTCGCCTGGTTTAATCGCGGCTTAGCCTTGGCGGTATTGGAACGGTATGAAGAGGCGGTAACCTCGTTTGAGAAGGCGATTGAACTGAAACCCGATTCTTATAAGGCTTGGACATATAAGGGTAATATGTTACTCAAGTTAAAACGAGAGCAGGAAGCCTTAGAGAGCTATGATCAGGCATTAGCCATTCAACCCGATTATGCTCCGGCTTTTTATCAGAAAGCCATCGGCTATGCTCACCAACGTCAGGCTCACTTCAGTATCGACAACTTAGAGAAAGCGATCGCCCTGAATCCGGCGTATCGTCAGGAAGCCAGAACTGATTTGGATTTTGACGCGATCGCTCAAGATGATCGCTTCTGGAGATTGATTGAACAATGAAACCTATAGCTGTAGGAGGGGGTTTAGCCACAATTGTAGGGGCGGGTTTAGGGAATCTGTAGGGGCGGGTTTAGGGACTAAAAACAAAACCCGCCCTACCTCACCGATCACTGCTCGACAAAACTCTTCGAGTATGACGAATAACATAAGACAAAACTATGACACCCGAACAAAAACAGGAAATCACCGAACTACGCGATCGCAACTTAACACCCAAACAAATTGCTCGCAAATTAGGATTACGGGCGGCTGAAGTCACCGCCTATATCAAAGAACAGGCGGAGGAAAAAACACTTTCCCGTGTTGCTTCAGGGGAATTAGAACCCGTTTGTGAATGCTTCGTCAACGCTAACTGTGCGGACTATTATCTCCATGACAATTCAGAGCCAATTGAAGAAACTGAGGACAATCTTGACGGAGGGTTAGCCCTAGTCTGTATTACCCGCAAAGCCAAGTATGACCGATTCACCGTTTGTACTTACTTACTGGATTTATGGTGTCTCGGCGTCAAAGATACCATGGGTCCGCGCCAATTCAATTCCAGTGAATATAAACAGATGTTAGACTATGCCTATCAAGGCTTTCCCGAAGGTTCTCAAAAAATTACCCTTGAACAAGCCCAAGCCCTAGTGTATAGTGCCGTAGACTATGCCGAACAATTAGGATTTAAACCCCATCAAGATTTTCAGCAATCGCGATTTCATTTAGGTAAGTGGAGTGGTCAACCCAAAATTCAAATGGGTCGCAATGGTAAACCCTTTTATATTAGTGGTCCTTACGATAACCCAGAAACGATTATCAACATCTTGCGAAAAAATGTCGGTGAAGGAAACTTTGACTACATGACCCAGTTATTTGATGATTCTGATGACTCGCGCTTCTGACACGCTTCGTACCTACAATGACCAATGACCAATGACAATCCCCACCTGCATAAAACGTGAACCATTACTTTGCTACAGTCGCCCGTGGATTAGAACCCATTGCGGCGCAAGAACTTGAACACCTAGGGGCGCAGGAGGTGCATCCGGATTTTACGGGAGTGCATTTTCAGGGGGATACGGCGTTAATGTATCGGGTGAATCTCTGGGCGAGAACGATTTTCCGGGTACTGGTTGTTTTAGCCGAATTTCCTTGTGCGAATGCGAAACAACTGTATCAGGGAGTGCAAACTATCCCCTGGGCACAATACCTGAAACCGCAGCAAACCTTGGCTGTGAATGCAACCGGAAAGACGGAACAGCTTAATCATAGCCACTTTACCGCCCTCCAGGTAAAGAATGCGATCGTTGATCAACAACGCAGTCAGTTTGGGAAGCGGTCGAGTGTTAATATAGACAAGCCTGACTTGTTAGTTAATGTTCATCTTCATCAAAATCGATGTATTCTCAGTTTAGATAGTTCAGGAACCAGTCTACATCGACGCGGATATCGATCTGCCATGGGGCTTGCTCCCCTGAAAGAAACCTTAGCGGCTGCATTGTTAGAATTAGCAGAATGGCATCCCCAGTTACCGTTAGTAGACCCCATGTGTGGTTCAGGAACGATACCTTTAGAAGCTAGTTTAATCAGTTTAAATATTGCTCCTGGCTTGTTTCGAGAACAGTTTGGATTTGAGCATTGGTTAGACTTTAATCCCACCCTTTGGCAACAACTCCTCAACCAGGCAAAAGCCTGTCAGCACCAGGAATTAGCCGCACCGATTATAGGGTGCGATCGCGAGGCGGATATCCTCAACCAAGCCCGGAGTAATGCCCAGGATTGTGGCATTTTAGATCAGATTACCTTTCTTCAACAAGACCTTTCCCAACTAGAACCGCCAGGCGATCGCGGAATAATTATCTGCAATCCTCCTTACGGAGAACGGTTAGGGAATGCTCAGGAACTGGGAGAGTTATATAAATTACTCGGTGATATTTTTAAACAACGGTTTAAAGGCTGGACAGCATTTATTTTAACTGGGAATAAGCAGTTGGCAAAGCGAGTAGGATTAAAAGCATCGCGACGGATTCCGGTGTATAACGGGTCTATTTCTTGCACATTCCTGAAATATGAATTGTATTAATAATTACTTTTTGCACTGTCCCATTAACCCGCCTTAGGTTAAAACCCAAGGCTAAAAGCTAAAGTCGTCTAAAGACGACTAACCTAGTATTTCCAACAATTTCAAAACCCTACACAATCTTGATCAAACAACCCCTCTGCGAACCTCTGCGCTTTCCCTCTGCGTCTCTCTGCGTTAAAAAAATATCATTCCGATGCTGAAAATTAACCCAAAACACTCAACTCTAAATCCTGCGCCAATTGCTGAACAATAAACAACCCGGCTTGAGAATTCCCCATCTCATCTAACGCCGGAGAATAACAGGCGATCGCACCCTGAGACGGTACGATAGAAACCATCGCCCCACTCACCCCTGACTTGGTTGGTAATCCAACATCCGCCGCGAAGCGACTGGAGGCTTGATACAATCCACAGGTGATCAGAATGTCGTTAACCATGCGGCAGTGTTCAGGTGATATCATGCTATTATCCTGCACCAGCAGCATCCCCAGTTGAGCTAAATCCGTCACCGTTCCCGATAGACAACAGATGTGATTGTAGGTATCCAGGGCAATTTCTGGATGATCCAGATAGCCAGAGGTGGCTAATAGATTCGCGATCGCGTGATTCCGTTCATTGGGGAGAGAACGCACCGACTGTAACATCGCCTCATCTAAAACTAACTGAGACTGGGATCGCTGATTTAGCCACTGGCGCAGGCTTTCACAACGAGACGCCCCATCCTTACCCGGTAAACGCCCAGCGAGTGCGATCGCGCCACTATTAATCATTGGGTTACGCGGCTTTCCCCGATCCGCTTGCAGTTGCGCTAAGGAATTGAATGGCTGATCTGACGCTTCCATCCCCACCTGAGAAAATACCGCCTCTGTTCCCAATTGTTCCAGCAAAAATAGCAAGACAAACGGCTTAATCACACTCATCAAGGGAAATGAGCGATTAATATCACCCCCTGCTACTCTCTCACCCTGAATCCTTTGTACCTGTACCGCCACCCAGTTTGGATTTGCCTGCGCTAGTAAGGGGATATAGGTTGGCAATTGTCCCCCTTTACATTGTACTTTTGCCTTAGCGATTAAAGTATTAAGTTGATCCTGAGTCAATGCGGATAGTCCCAGAGAAGATTGATGATGATTCGGATTATCCCTGTCACTGATAGGGTGCGACGCCTCGATTTTTTCAACCATGCTACCCCCGATTCAAATAGATTAATTAAAGTGTAGATTTAAACCCTGAGCAATAAAAGCGAATCATCCACTGATAACCCATAACTATTCTTATTGATAGATGTTCAAACTCCTAGCTTTAATCGATAATAGTTGGATCAATCATCAAAGTATAAGAGGAGTTTAACAGAATATGGGTTGGTTACAACGACTATTTGGCATGGACAAGCCAAAAGAGGCAAAAGTAAACCCTCCAACACAGCAGCAACCTTCATCCGCCGCCAGTCGCCCAAAAACAGATGAAGCCCCAGCCACGACGAAACTGTCCACCACTCCTCCCGAACGTCTTGGTTTACATGGAGAATATGACCAAAGTGGTTTAGCGAAGCGGGTCGCTTTAGCGTTTGATGAAGATCCGGATTTAGATGACATCAATACGCTTTATGTCGCCCAAACGAGTACCACTGTGGTGTTGAAAGGTAAGGTTCCGAATCAGGCTATTTTAGACAAGATGGTGAAGGTTGCTAGAGGTGTCAATGGTGCCAAGGATGTTGATACGACTCAAGTGACAGTGGGTTAACCTGTTAGCTATATGAAGCTATAATCGACCAAAAAGGCATTAGGTAAAAATCTAATGCCTTTTTCAATTATTTAAGCGTTTCACCGTAGGTGCGCCAGGCTTGCGCCAGAAAAATTGTCGTGTATTAAACTTGATAATCTAAAAAATAATTCTAATGAGATGAACCCAAAATTGTAGGGTGCGTAAGCGTTGTGTAACGCACCATTGCTCAAGGCTACTAAATGATACCGCCGCCTTTGACTATCTGTACAACAATGGGGATGATCAGGATGAAAATGTTATCGTGATTCACCCCATCAATCCCCTTTCTGAATTGGCGTTGCCCTCCAACTAAATGAGCAGGCAATTACTCTTCAATCTTCACCGAAAGAATTTTATCGCCTTTTTGAATCGCATTAACCACATCCATATCTTCGGTTTTACCAAAAACAGTATGGACGCCATCTAAATGGGGTTGAGACGAGTGGCAAATAAAAAATTGACTTCCGCCCGTATTGCGACCTGCATGTGCCATGGATAATGACCCAGCTAAATGCTTATTGGGGTTAATTTCACAGTTAATCGTATAGCCAGGACCCCCCGTACCCGTTCCCAGAGGACAACCGCCTTGAATCATAAAATCGGGAATAACGCGATGAAAATTCAGTCCGTCATAGAATCCTTTTTCACTGAGATCGACAAAGTTTTTCACCGTATTCGGAGCATCTTGCTCGAATAAATCTAGATGAATTGTACCTTTTTCCGTTTCCATAATGGCGCGGGTCATAGTTTTTTCCTTGCGTGTGATATGTTGTTAGGGTTGAGTGAAACTGGGGAATGGGTTCCATTATTCGGCACAATCCGTTTCAGCATTAAACGCCATTTGCCAAAACTCGGCTTCTAATTGCAACTTGCAAAAATGCAGACTCGGCTTGCTGTTGAATGGATTCTGACGCCTCTGGCAATACCTGATTCGCTTGCTTTTCCAACAAAGTGACATACTCAGTAAATCCAGGATTTCCCCAGCGTTGTGCAAATTCATTGTAAGACCCACTCATCTGACCTGGCAATTGCCAGCCTTGATTATATGCCAATTCAATCGCCCAAAATTTGCAGAAACTGGGATGGGGCGGGTTTAATCGCATCTGGAGCAACAATAAACGGTAATAGTCAAACCCGCCCCTACAATCGATAAATTATTCCACTGGGATGGGGCGGGTTTAGTCGCATCTGGAGCAACAATAAACGGTAATAGTCAAACCCGCCCCTACAATCGATAAAACTTAAAACTCCCTTATCTACAAAACAGACTGTTGCCAATATTTGTAGACAGAATAAGCCAGGGTTACCACACCTGTAATAATCGCCGATTCATTCACTTCAAATTGGGGATGGTGTAAGGGATAATTAGGCTTATCCTTAAACCCGACGCCGAGGCGGAACATCGTACCCGGAGCATGTTCTAGATACATGGAAAAATCCTCGGCTCCCATAGAGGATTCGGGTAAAATTTGCACTCGATCACTTCCCCAGGCTTCTTTGGCAGATGCTTCTAAGATTTGAGTTAAAGCTAAGTCATTTTGCACCGAAGGCACACCCCGGCGATAACTTACCTCATAGCGAGCGCCATACATCTGGCAGACATTTGCCACAATTGACTCAATCCATTCTGGCAGATTCGCGTGCGTTTCGGGGTGGAGCGATCGCACGGTTCCGGCTAAATGGACTTGATCGGCGATCACATTCGGGGCGCGTCCACCATTAATCTGTCCAATTGTCAAGACTATCGGACGTAAAGGATTCTGAGTGCGGCTAATCGCTTGCTGTAAAGTGGTAATCACCTGAGCCGCAATCCAAATCGCATCCACGGCTTCATGGGGACGGGCACCATGACCCGATTCCCCGGTAATAAAGATTTCCAAGTCATCCGCCGCTGCCGTAAGTGCGCCATACCGGACACCAATAGAACCTCCCGGAATCGACGGGAACACATGAACCCCAAAAATGGCACTGACATCATTCATCGCCCCATCCTGCACCATCCAGTTCGCGCCTTGGGCAATTTCTTCAGCAGGTTGAAACAAGAAGCGCACATTTCCCGGTAATTGTTCGCCTAATCCGGACAACACCATCGCCGTGCCTAAACCAACCGTGGTGTGAACATCATGACCACAGGCATGCATTATCCCCATCTTGCGGGAGGCAAATTCCAGAGGAACGGCTTCGGTAATCGGTAACGCATCCATATCCGTGCGAATCGCCACTAAGCGTTCATTAGTCCCCCCAACTAACTCACCAATCACGCCCGTCTTGGCAATCCCTTCTTGGACAACAATGCCACAGGACGACAGCACACCCGCGACATAAGCCGCCGTTTGGTATTCCTGACCGCTCAATTCCGGATGACCATGGATATGGCGGCGAATTTCAATCAGACGCGGTGCGAGTTCTTGGGCGAGGTCTTTGATTCGGCTAAGCATAAATTCAATTCAAGAGGTCTTACTATACAAGCTTTCTATTCCATCATCCAAACATCTGAAAAATAATGCAGCTATCGGTCGTTAGACATTACCTTAACTAAGACGTTAATCCCAATCAAAATGGAAGTGGTAGGGTGGGCAATGCCCACCTACAGATGGAGACTGGTAAATCCTGATTCCCTTAACTAAGGGGTTAATCCCGATAACAATGGAAGATGTGGAGAATGAGCAAAAAACCATGAAAACCTACGATTGGATTGTTGTTGGTGGGGGTATTACCGGAGCAGCACTCGCCTATGAACTTGCCCAAGCAGGGTTAAGGGTTATGTTGGTCGATTCAGACACAGCAATTCAAGGCGCGACTCGGTACAGTTATGGCGGTTTAGCCTATTGGTCAGGGAAATCCGACCTGACGAGAGTAATGTGTGCTGAGGGAATTGAACGCCACAGGCATTTATCAGCGGAATTAGACCATGATACCCAGTTCCGGGAATTGGATTTAGTCCTGACTATTTCCGCCAACCAAGACCCAGAAAAAATGGCAGCGGCTTATGCTGATTGTGCCATTCCACCCAAATTACTCTCAGTCGAGGAGGCTTGTGAGTTAGAACCCCTACTCAATCCTAATGCGATCGCGGGCGTTCTTACGGTTCGTCATGGTCATATTCATCCGGAACAGCTCACCCAAGGCTATCGCCAAGCCTTTTGTCGTGCTGGGGGTGAACAGCAGATAGCTCAAGTGGTGGAACTCCTGCGCCAAGGGGATAGAGTGCAGGGGGTGAAAACCTCCGATGATCAAACCTATCATGCTGCCAATACAGTTATTTGTGCCGGTGGATTCAGCCGCGCCTTGCTCAACGCCGCCGGGATTCAGGTGCGCGTATACTTCACCCATGCGGAAATGATTGAAACGCCAACGGTTGACCTGAACCTGCGAACATTAGTCATGCCCGCCTATACACAACGCTTTCCACTTGAAGCGCAAGCCAGCAGTGCGGAGGTAGAACCCTTTTGGGATCAACGGGGTTATGAACCTATGCCGCCGATTTTAGACGCTGGGGCGATTCAGTTTCTAGATGGCAGTTTACGGATGGGTCAAATTAGTCGTGTTCTGACTCAACCCTTCGCCGCTATAAACTCAGCCGCGAGTGAGTCTGGGATTCGTACTCAGGTAGGGAATGTCCTACCTGCTTTAGCTAAACTACCAGGAACTTGGCATCACTGTTTAGTGGCGTTTGGTGGTAATAATTTACCTGTAGTGGGAGCAATTGAGGGCGTAGAGGGTGTTTATATTTTCTCTGGATTTACCAACCCTCTGGTATATGTGCCACCGTTAGCCCAACGCTTTGCCCAATGGGTGATGGGGAAGGAGGATCAGATTATTGCTCAAATTTCACAGAATTTGTAAGGAACGGGGAACAGGGGGATGTAGAGACGTAGCATGCTACGTCTCTACGTCGGGGCGGGTTTAGATCTCTTGTGAGGGAAGAAACGATAGTCGTCAAAAGAAGCCCCTACACACTCGGACAGGGCGGGTTTGATGTTAGGTGATCATTAAATCGCGAAATGAAAGCCCATCTCGCCCATCTTCCCCATCTCCCCCATCTTCCCCATCTCCCCCATCTCCCCCATCTCCCCCTCACCTCACCACTTATTCAGCAGCCCCTATTTAATGACTAGCCGCTGTAGCTTTTTCTTGAGGTTTGGCTGAGCCTTGAGTCCCCAATTGGATTAACTCAATCTTATAGCCAGTCGGGTCTTGGACAAAAGCGATGACAGTGGAACCATGTTTCATTGGACCAGGTTCCCGCACGACTTTACCACCCCGTTCCTTGATTTGCTCACAGGTGCCGTAAATATCATCCACGCCAATCGCAATGTGACCATAGGCATCACCCAACTCGTATTGGTCAACACCCCAGTTGTAGGTGAGTTCTAACACAGTATGGTCAGACTCATCACCATAGCCGACAAACGCTAAGGTAAATTTCCCGCCGGGATAGTCTTTTTTCCGCAGTAACTTCATGCCTAGCACATCACAGTAGAATTTGAGAGACTCATCTAAGTCACCGACGCGCAGCATTGTATGTAGCATTCGCATAGCTGATTAAAGACTCCTTGCGTTTATTCATGTTTCTTTGCTTTTCATTCTATCGAGGCGGTGAGGCGGTGCAACAGGTGATTCCCTCACAAACCAATCCCCAACGGCGAATCTTTAAATCATCGGGGTCAATATGTTCAAGTCCAATATAATGCTCAATACCATCTGCTTCAGGGTTTTTGCTGCGTTCTTTACTGAGGCGAACCACATCACCAAACTTAACCTTTTGCCACCCAGACTTTAACGGCTTCTCCTCACCCATTAAGACACATCCCCTTCCACAAAATCCTCAATCATCAAAACCCGTAACTCAGAAACCCGTCGGAATTGGTCATCATTGGTTAACAACGTCTCACACCCGCTTCTAATTGCTGTCGCCACCTGCAAAGCATCCAGCAGTTTCAAGTTATATTTGACTCGTAACCTTGCAGATAAAAGACCAATTACCGTATCAATCTCTATCATTTGGATTTACTGACGACACATAAGAAAATCCACAAACTCTTGTTGCAACTTTTTATCTTGATTCTTCAAAGGATAGACCAAACATTCTGCCAACGTTACCGGAGAAATAGTTCCTTGTAACTCTCCGCTATCTAATTTCTTGATAACCCCTTCTACCCCATCAGCAAAAAGGGGATGATTCTCTACATAATAAACCACCGGAGCCGTATCAAGGAAAATGATCTTGACTCCTTGCAACGCCTCATCTAAGGTCACTCTGACTTCCTCCACACCTGCTCACGTTCGTCTGATTCACTCCGCATCTGACTAACCCATTCTTGAGCATCTTGACCTGCTAATAAATTGGGTGCAATCCCGCGAAACTCTTGTAAAGGTCGTCTACATTCTGTATTCTTGGTTTCAGCAATATATTGCAGCAAATGTTCATAATCTGCATCAATCCCTTGACCTTTATCAACCGTATCATCTTCCTGAACACGCTGTTCTAAATAATGTAAAACTTCAAGCCGTTCCTCCTTATTCAAACTGTCAATTTGGGTGAAAAAATCTTTTAATTGTGGACTCATACTTCCTCCAAAATACTTCAAATAAGCTAGGTTAAAACTAAGGTCACCAGGTAAACCCTTTGCAGCCCCAACTCCCCCTAATTTTACTGCTAAATCATAAGCAATTCCTGCCATTATCCTTGCACCAACCCATCTAACATCTCAACCACCTCATCCATTTGTCGCCAAAACTCCCGCCCAGACTCCTGCCAATCTGACCAGAGTTCCGGTAAACTACGGTTGTCTGTCTCCGTCCCATTTTCTAATACCCGACGCACATAAAGCGGAATTGACAAACTATAATCCTGCTGACGCACCTCCTCTACCGTCACCACCTTCGCAAAGCCTTCCTCATCGGTAAAATCCCGATAGGCTGCTAAAATCCGTTCCTGGTGTTCCGGCTTCAAAAGAGTTTGAGGGTACGATACTCTCCCCCCTTGCGC
The DNA here is from genome assembly GCF_040218875.1 of Coleofasciculus sp. D1-CHI-01. Lineage (NCBI taxonomy): Bacteria > Bacillati > Cyanobacteriota > Cyanophyceae > Coleofasciculales > Coleofasciculaceae > Coleofasciculus > Coleofasciculus sp. D1-CHI-01. Next base: position 30,688 of record NZ_JAVJQP010000017.1, on the reverse strand, counting down.
TTCACCTCCGCCAACGCCGACACCAACATTCCCCCCGTTCCGCAGGTGGGGTCATAGATACTCTCTCCCGACTGGGGTTCTAGCATTTGCACCATCCAGTGAAACACCGTGCGATTGGTGTAAAACTCCTGCGCCGTATGTCCACTATCATCAGCAAACTTCTTCACCAAATACTCATACGCATTCCCTAACTCATCCTCTGGGACATTCCCCAGGGAAAGTTATACAGTGGAAAAATGCTCTAACAAATCCTTAAGAATACTATCAGTCGTGTTTTCTAGGGGATAACTTTAGAGACTTATCTAGCCCAAGTACAGAGCTTAGTTTCAGAGGATTTTCAGGAACTAGCGGGTAAGCAAACCTGAAAACAACTACCGATACCGACTTGACTGGTGACAGTGATTCCCCCACCGTGCTGACGGATAATCGCTTGAGCAATCGCCAATCCTAAACCAGAGCCACCCTGAGCATAAGAGCGAGAGCTATCACCCCGCCACAACCGTTCAAAAACCTTATTCAAATCTTCAGAAGCAATCCCAATTCCCGTATCCGCCACCGTTACCTGAATCTCCCGATTAAGCGCAACCCCAATAATTTCTACTTTCCCTCCTGGCAAAGTGTACTGAAGCGCATTTTGAATCAAATTCGTAAAAGCTCGTATTAGTTTCGCTTCATCACCCACTAACTCCAAGTGATTCCTAGCTTCTAGCTTCAATTCAATTTCTTTAGCTTCTGCCTGGGGCTGATATAAGCGAACCAAATCCACCAGCAAAGCCGTCAGATCAATAGTTTGGTATTCAAAATCAGCAACTTGACCCGTTCGTGCTAACAGCAACAAATCCTCCGTGAGTTGAGACATTTGATTCGCTGCCGACGCGATCGCGCGAAACTTTTCTTCATCAGTAGCTCGCATACCTTGAGCATAAGTCAAAGCGACTTCAGCATTCGTGCTAACTGCCATGAGCGGACTGCGTAATTCGTGGGAGGCATCGGCAGTAAACTGTTTTAAGCGCTCATAGCTTTCCTCAATGGGCTGCATCACCTGACGGTTGAGCCAGCTTCCTCCAATAGCATAGAGAAGCAACCCAACGAACGCCCCAAATCCAAACCCCCAATCGAGTTCGTTGATAGTTTCGTTTAACTCTTCGAGAGATTGGCTAACTCGAATATAGCCAATCAACTGTTCATCCTCATTATCAAAAACAGGTAAAGTAACCGCTTGCACTGACCGAGCTTGGGTTTGAACCTGTACCGTTAAGGTAGGGCTAAAGCGTAGAGTTCTCATCGGCTCACCTCGCTGTTCAAGCAAACGCCCCTGAACGTCAAACACCTGTAAGGTTTGGTCTTGCTCCTCTAATGCTCCCTCTGAGAAGTTTGTTTCTAGCTCAATCTCTCCGTCCTCTAATTCCGCCCCGGCTGCTGCTCCTAGTCCCAAAGTCACCAATTGATTGGTCAGTTGTTGCCTCAAGTTGCGGACAAAAACGAATCTGACAGCAACAGCAAACCCCGTCAGGACGATGGCAAACACCAGTAGGTTAGATAAAAGCAGCCGAATTCTAATTTGTTTGAAGTTAGACAACTGATAAAAACTTCTCCTTCATTTCTGTTGAGTTTTTTGGAATGCTGGTTGACTGACCAAAAATCTTCGCGTAGGTTGGATTGAGGTAACGTAGGCGAAGCCTTCTCGTAGAGTAATTCAATACCAGCAAGCGTTTCGTTGGGTTACGCGATCACTAACCCATCCTACGATAGAACCAAGCTTTCAAAAGTTTTGTCAGTGAACCAGTTCGGAAGGTTTGAGTACATGGATTCAAAAAACAAAAACTCTCAAGCTGAACCTAAACGATAACCAATCCCATAAACCGTTTCAATCTCAGAGCCTGAACCTCCAGCCTCTTTAATTTTACGTCGCAGGTTAGTAATATGGGTCTTTACTGTTCCTTCCATTGAGGAGTTCTCGAACTCCCAGAGTTGCTCAAGAATCACCGATCGCGTGAGCACTTGTCGGGGGTGGCGTAAAAAATATTCTAAAATTAGGTACTCTTTCGGGGTTAGGGATAATAGATTGTCTCCATAGGTGACTTCTGCGGTACTCGGATCAAGCTTTAAGTCACCATAGCTCAAAATCACAGGCTTCGTTTCAGAACTTCGACGAGCCAAGGCTCTAATTCGGGCAGCTAATTCCTGAAGTTTAAAAGGTTTCACTAAATAGTCATCTGCCCCCGCATCTAACCCCATGACTTTATCGCTGGTCGTATCTTTAGCAGTCAGCATCAAAATCAACGCTGGAGATTGAGCTGCCCGTAGCTTTTTGCAGAGGCTAATGCCATCTAATCTCGGTAACATCAAATCTAACAAAATTAGGTCATATTCCGTCGCCTGGGCATATTCCCATCCCTCAACGCCATCCTGAGCAATTTCCACAACGTGGTGTTGATGTCGTAAGTCTTCTGCCAGAGGTTTAGCAATGCGATCATCATCTTCCACTAATAAAATTTTCATTCTCAGAGTATAGTTCTTTTCTTCGCTGTCTCTACTTTTTTGTGCTTAACCTTAAGCTCATTATCTTGATTCTAAAAGCATCTTATCGAGTTCTTGACATTTTCTTTTTACCTTAGAGTTATCCAACGAATAGGAGACTGACAATCATGAAAAATTCAATCAAAATCGCCCTCGCTACTACCTTAACAGCGGTAATCGGAGCAGGCGGAATCGCTGCGGTGGCTTTCGCCCAAAATCTCGAAAATCAACAAGAAACTGAACGCTTACAATCTTTAGCCAAAATTACCCTCGAAGAAGCCCAGCAAGCTGCTGAATCTGCGGTAGGAGGAACGGCGAACAGCGTTGAGCTAGAAACTGAAGACGGTAGCTTAGTGTACGAAGTTGAAATCGGTCAGACCGAAGTATATATTGATGCAGGTAACGGAACTGTCCTTTATACCGAAAACGAAGACGATGAGGATGAAATCTCTGAAGCTTCTCGACCCCAAGGGAGCATCCAAGTCCCTGATTCCGACGATGACTAAACCAACCCTAACCTGAGTGCAAAGCTGAAGTCAATCATGTTGAACCCCCACCCAAACTCCCAGGGAATCCAGAAACGTGCTGATAAGAATCTAGGGATTACCGCCCTATTGACCCTATTTGTCCCGTTTGGCGGTTACATTTACACACTCCGTTACACGGCTGCGGTTCTTACCTTCTTAGCAACGATGTTTCTCTTTTCAGCAGAGGAGATGGAGATAGTAGATGATGATGTCCTTAGTCCTCTCTATGGCTTATTTGCCGTTAGTGCTGCGGTAGAAAACTCTTTATCAGTCCGCAAAGCCAGAGAACTAACCCGAAAACCAGGATTAACGCCTTTGTCAACTGCGCCTATCTCCTTTCCCCAGGCTCAAGTCCAAATTATTAAAGTTGGCAAGCAACAAGGGGAGATGACCGTTACTGATTTTGTCGTCGCCACTGAGTTACCACCCGCTCAAGTCAAAGAAACCCTGATGGAGTTAGAACACTCAGATTTAGTACGCTCCCATAATCGTGAGTCTGATGGTGTAGTGGTTTACCAAGTTATTTGAGTGCCGTTAAGATTCCGATTCGGCTTTCAACCATTGTTTTAAAGAGCTTTTAAAAGAGCGTCGGGCTTGCCAAAGTTCCGAACTGGAGATACAAGCAGCTAACCACACAAACCCCGCTGCGTAACCAGCGATTATGTCAGTGGGGTAGTGGACTCCTAAGTATAAGCGACTAAAACCAATCGCGAGAACCAAGGGAACGAGAAGAAGCCAAAGTACCCCTCGCCATTTCGGAAAGTTAATCGCCAAGATATAAGCAATCATGCTATAGATCACTAGAGAAATCATGGCGTTACCACTCGGAAAACTATAAAATTGCACATCCACAATTTGCTCCCATAGTTGAGGACGATCCCGTGCAAATATCTTTTTTAGCAACACATTCAGTCCCGATGCACCAAAGGCAGCAATAACAAAAACTGTTGCTTCTGAGCGTTTTTTTAAGTAGATCAAAGCCGAAGTGGTGACAATGATTAAGCCAGCTAGAACACTGGTATTCCCTAGAAATGTCACCCCAACCATAATTTGATCGAGTAAAGGCGTATGCCACTCTTGGAGAGTAAGAAGAATTTGCTGGTCGAAAGCGAAACTTTCTTGATCTAAAATATCTTCAGAAATTTCTGCAAAACCCCACAACGCCAGCCCTGCTAAGACAAAGCCTAAAAACCTGATGGTTAAAAGTACAGGCAGTAAATATTTGGGGACGGAACGAAAAAGAAGCAGTGATATTTTCTTAAACAGATCGTGCATGATTTGACTTAGAGTTAACTATACCCGGCTTAATCTGAATCAATTCGAGAACTTTTGGACTGATTCAGATTAAGCTCAAAGAGCGAGTCCGCAAAAAGGAGAATCTTATCTTCCCTAATTTGACCCAGCTCAAGGGGGTTCCAAACAAAGATAAATGACCGAGAAAAAAACATCCTCTATCAATCAGTTGATTTCTAGTCTTGAAACTGAACTACTGCCTGAGCTTCATCTAGAAAGCCTCAATCCCCACGACCCAGTAGTGGTAGTTCATCTGCCTAACCCCTGGCAACTTTTGGGAACAGGAAACTACGCTGCCGTAGTGTATCACCAAGACCATCCCGACTTCGTAGTTAAAATCTATGCCCCTGGACGACCTGGCTTTGAAGAAGAAGTAGAGGTTTACCGTCGCTTAGGCTCTCATCCCGCCTTTTCCGAGTGTCTGTATGCCCAAGATGGGGCGTTAGTCTTAAAGCGATTGCAGGGAATTACCCTCTACGACTCCATCTTTCTAAGGAAAAGGGGGGATTAGCAATAACTAAATCAAAGGTCGCTAGTTTTCCTGTCCCCGCATCGGTGAACTTAGGGTCGCGTAAAGTATCGCCCTGCTCAATGGTAAAGTCTTCGATGCCATGTAGCAGCAGATTCATCTTTGCGGTGGCTGCGGTGGTAATATTCTTCTCTTGACCATAGAGTTTTCCGAAGAGCGATCGCGGATCTCCTTCCTTACGTTTAATATAATCAATCACCGCCAACAGCATTCCTCCTGTCCCGCAAGCGGGGTCATATACCGTTTCCCCTTCCTGGGGGTCTAACATCGCCACCATCAGCCGTACTACACTACGCGGGGTGTAAAATTCTCCAGCTTTCTTCTTGGTGGTATCCGCAAAATTCTTAATCAGGTACTCGTAAGCATCCCCCAAAATATCGCTTTCAATGCGACTCGGACGCAGAGACAATTGAGAAAAATGCTCAAGCAAATCTTTCAGGAGGGCATCGGGTAAACGGTCTTTGTTTGTCCATTCCGTATCCCCAAACACACCCCAGAGATGGTCATAGTTGGCAGACTGAATCGCGTAGAGGGCATTCTTGAGCGCTCGTCCCACATTCGTCGGCACCTCTCGCACATTCTGCCAATGGCTACCCGGCGGAATCTTAAAACGGTGTTCATGGAAAGAGAATGACGAAGTAGGACTCCCATTATAAAATTAGCACCGTAGGTGGATGAGTTAACGATCCTTTTATCCATAGAGCCAAGGATAAGTGGTGACGTATGACCTTATGTTAAGAATCAGAAGGGATTGACCTGAAACCATGACCAAAATCAGGCATGATTAGGGCAGCCCCGTTAAAAGCTGGAGGAACCTATGCCATCGGCTCCGCTATTTAGCGATCGCACTCATGCCGGTGAGGAGCTAGCTCAAGCGCTGCTTACCCAGATTGCTGCACTGGAAATGACGACGGGTGAGACTGTATCACCAATGGTGTATGCACTTCCCCGTGGCGGTATTCCTGTCGCCGTACCAATTGCTCGTCAGTTAAATTCTCCTCTGGATATCGTGGTGGCTAAAAAAATTACCACGCCCCAAAATCCGGAATTAGCCATTGGTGCTGTCACCTCAGACGGACAAGTTTTGTGGGCGCAACAACGATTATGGGGACGACTGAAGGAGACCCTGCGACAAACCGCCCTGCGTCATGCTCAAGATAAAGCTCAAGCTCAACTTGCTGAATTTGCCCCAGGTTGTCCTCAGGTTAACCCCCAAGGAAAATTAGCCATTTTGGTTGATGATGGAATTGCTACGGGGATGACCATAATCGCGGCGACTCAAACGTTGAAAGAGTATCATCCTCACCAGATCTGGATTTGTACACCCGTCGCACCAGGCGGACTGATCAAGAGGCTCGGTCGTTTTTGCGATCGCTTGGTTATCCTGGAAACACCGGATAATTTTCTCAGTGTCAGCCGTTTCTATGAGGAATTTCCTCAGGTCAACACGGATGAGGCACTGGCTTATTTGCAAGAGTACAATCATCTTCCTTACCAACAGTAGCCCAATTCCTTCTCTTAATCAATAGTTCTAGCTAATGAGTTTTTTCACGAGACATTTACAATTCTGTTGGCGCACCTTGGTGCTTTCCACGCAGCAAAATCCACCGGAGTCTATCGAACATTTGATGGTATTGTTAACCCTGGCTTTGGGCTTAAATTGGGTCTTTCAACCGGACTGGCAATACCTTGTCCTCAGTTCTAGCTTTGCGATTGGTGCAGCCGCATCCATGTGGGTTAGGGAAGCATTTGTCCCGTCACCACGTCCCCGTTTGGTTATGGTTGTCGCGATTACTGTCTTGCTTCTCTATAGCGTCTATGCCTTTGCCAATGTTGCTTATGACGTAGCGATTAGTTAAGACGGCGGCTGGTGTAAAATTAAACGATTGCCGTTGGGGTCGTAAGCGTAGATTTCCCGCCCATGGGACGCGACGATGATTTCGCCCGGTGGCGGATATCCCATGTTACTCAACTGTGCGATCGCGGCGTCTAAGTCATCAACGTCTAAACACAAACTCAACCCACTTTGCTCAGACTGCTCAAATTCCTGTCGATGATTATCCCTGGGCTTAAATAATCCGAGTCGCAATCCAGGTAGCTGAAACTCAGCATAGGTATTGGGACTATGGCAATGGGGAGATTCAGCCAGTAATTGACTATAAAATTCAACCAGTGGCTCGATATTCGTAGCCGCAATGGTAACCCAAGCCCTATGCAAGTGAAATTTCATCCCTATCACTAAGTACCTGACTATAAATTCTGTCGGGCGGAGTTAAGAATTGTAAAAATCCTCAATCCCTTGTCCTGTTCCCTATTCCCGCTTAAAAGCTCCCCATTCAAGAGAAATTGATCCCCCTCATTCCCTCTACCCCTACAATAGGATGAGTAAATCCGAAAAAACACCAAGCCTGAGTATGCCCAAAACCGTTGCCGAAGTCATGAGCCGTGACCCGATCGCGGTTACTCCCCAAACGCCCATCAGAGAGGCGATGAAAATTCTTGCCGAACGCCGTATCAGTGGTTTGCTGGTGGTCAATGATGCCGGCAAATTGGTGGGCATTATTTCAGAAACAGATTTGTTGTGGCAACAGACAGGAGTCGAACCCCCAGTTTACATCGTATTTCTAGACAGTGTGATTTATCTAGAAAACCCAGCCCGGTATGAAGAAGAACTACACAAGGCTCTAGGGCAAACCGTTGGCGAAGTTATGACCCACGCACCCGTAGTTGTCAAGCCCGATCAACCCTTACGCAAAGCCGCGAAACTGATGCAGGACAAATCCCTACGCCGTTTAGCGGTGACTGACAACCAAGGAAAAGTGATTGGTGTCCTCACGGCGGGAGATATTGTACGGGCAATGATTGCTGAACTCGAAGAGTCATAATCTAATCAACCCACCGTCAATTTTAATTTTGTCCGATTACTGATTACTTAATACGTTACAATGACTGTTTCTCGTGAGTCTGTTCAACAGTTGCTGAGTTCCGAGGACTTTGGCAACCGCCTGAGTGGGGTAAATCTACTACGCCAGCTAGAACCATCGGTAGCTTATGAATTAATCCAGCCGATTGTGACTGACGCCAATGCTCGGGTTCGGTACGCCGCTGTTAGCCAGCTTGATACCCTTGGGGATCAGGATTTATCACGCACCTTAACCCTGTTGCGCGATCGCCTCTTGAACGACTCAGAACCCGATGTCCAAGCCGCCGCCGCTGACGCTTTGGGTGCCCTGAAGATGACCGAGGCGTTTGAGGAGATGAAACAGTTATACCACCAATCATCGGAATGGTTATTACAGTTTAGTATTGTTGCCGCATTAGGCGAACTAGGCGACTCCCGTGCTTTTCCCCTCTTAGAAGAAGCACTCTCCTCCGAAACCAGCTTGATTCAAACCGCCGCGATTAGTTCATTAGGAGAACTGGGTGATCCCCGTGCTGTGCCATTATTAGTTCCCTTTGCCACCGACTCTGACTGGCAAGTGCGTTACCGAGTCGCCCAGGCGCTCAAGCCCTTCGATACTTCAGAGGCTCGATCCGCCTTAGAAGCGTTAGCCAATGACTCGGTTGAGCAAGTGGCTCAGGAAGCCAAACGAAATTTATGATAGGTGGACACAATTAAAGTTAAAGGTGGAGATCGTCATACTCGCTCCCTTGAGAAGCAAGCTACGTCATTCGTCATACTTCGGGGTTCATCATTCAACAACTTTCACGAGTCCACGATGCACCCCATAGATCAGGCGCATTAAGATAGCTTCATCATTACTTGTGAAAGAATTATCCCAAGGCGCTGTTATCAATTCACGCCAGTCAGACAAACTGATCTGACCCTTACACATGATGTCAGCAAATAGTGGTGCCAAACAGCATCGGCTCAAGGTTTGTTCGTCTAGAGGAGCTTGTTCAGTCGCATTCATAGCTGTTGGGTTGACTTTCAATGATCACATCAATTGTATTGTACTCATGATGAGTCGTCCGGCGATCGCGTCACCAACACCCAAAATTGGGCTGGCTGGAAAACTCGCAAAACCCTTAAAAATAAGGGTTTCCAGAACAATTAAAGGTTTATAAAATACCCAGAATAAGCCTTGATACGATAAAAATGAATGCCGTTTTTGAATTTATGAAAACTGTTCCCTCTTCCCTGTGAAGAATTTCCTAACCTCACCATAAGAGTTATCACCATAAGAGTTATTCAGCAACTCTTAATTCTGTGTTAATGGAGCTAAGCGGACTCGAACCGCTGACCCCCTCAATGCCATTGAGGTGCTCTACCAGCTGAGCTATAGCCCCGTGCAGCATCTTCCATCATGCCTTGATTCTGTCCTTTCGTCAAGTCTGATTAAATTATTGCCTGGTGAGAAATTATTGAGTTATAAAACCCAAGCCTGACTAAAACGAACCCGAAACCGCCGCAATCCGACTCAAGTAGCCCAAATAGCTGTCCATCAAGAAATACACGACTAACATGGCAGCCGCAGACATCGCCACTAAAGTGCCAGCCAGCATAAAAGAAAACTCTCGTGTGTCAAACGCCTGTTGCATTAAGTGCAGTGACCAAGCAACTAGAGCAATATCGAATATTAAAATAGCAATCAACATAATTTAAGAAATGTAACATCTAGTCTATTCTAGCAGTGGTCTATGTAGCTGCAAACGATCCAATTGTGTGATATTAGTCACAAAAGTTTACGGCAGCTCGGCAAGGATTTGAGAACCCTCATGACATCCGGACGGGAACCTGATGATCCTGCAAATAGTGCTTAATTTCCGATACGCTAAGTTGCCCGTAATGCAGTAGAGAGGCTAAGAGGGCGGCTTCGGCTTTCCCCTCACTCAGGGCTTGATAAATGTGATCACAGGTTCCCGCACCCCCTGAGGCAATCACCGGAATTTCCACCTGGTCGGCAATGGTGCGGGTTAGCTCTAAGTCATACCCAGCTTGAGTTCCATCCGCATCCATACTGGTCACCAGTAATTCTCCCGCACCGCGTCGTTCGACTTCTTTTGCCCAGGCGATCGCATCCAGTCCGGTATTTTCTCGTCCGCCGCGCACGAAAACATCCCAACCCGGATGGCTGGGATCTACACGGCGACGGGCATCTATCGCCACCACAATACATTGATTGCCAAAGCGATCGCTGGCTTGATTGATAAAATCTGGATTACGGACAGCCGCCGAATTAATACTGACTTTATCGGCACCCGCCCTTAACAATAACTTAACAGTCTCTAAGGATTGGATACCGCCGCCAACGGTTAAGGGAATAAACACCTGTTCTGCGGTACGGTAGACAACATCGATAATAATATCCCGGTCTTCATGAGTGGCAGTGATATCCAAAAACACCAGTTCATCGGCACCGGCTTGATTGTAAGCTTGTGCCAATTCCACCGGATCACCCGCATCTTGCAAATTTACAAAGTTGATACCCTTGACTACCCGCCCCGCCTTTACATCCAGGCACGGTAAGATTCGTTTAGCTAGCATGTCAGATGTCTTACGCTGTGTGATGGGAGAATACTGAGTTCCTTAACTAATCTAAACCTTTTGCGCCTGAGTGTCTTGGTCGCCGACGAAATGATAGGCTGAAATCATGGCTATAACCTCCTTTCGACAATCTCAAGAACCCGACCCACAACCCCAATCCCGTCAGAAAAAAAAGGGTCGCCGTAAGAAACGTCAGCAGGATCTGGAAACAGACTTGTTACTGGCGACAGCGACAGCCGAGGAAACGGAGAACCAAGAGGAAGGGATTCGTCCCCATCGGTTAGCCGACTATATTGGGCAAAAAGAACTCAAAGATGTTTTAGAAATCGCGATCGCGGCGGCGAAGGCGCGAAATGAGGCTTTAGATCATTTGCTCTTGTATGGACCGCCAGGATTGGGGAAAACCACGATGTCGCTAATTTTGGCGACGGAGATGGGGACGAATTGTAAAATTACAGCGGCTCCGGCTTTGGAACGACCTCGGGATATTGTGGGGATTTTAGTGAATCTGAAACCGGGGGATATTTTGTTTATCGATGAAATTCATCGCCTCACACGTATGAGTGAGGAACTGTTGTATCCGGCGATGGAGGATTATCGGTTAGATATTACGATTGGCAAAGGGCAATCAGCGCGAACTCGGAGTATTCCTTTACCTCAGTTTACCCTGGTGGGCGCGACGACACGGGTAGGATCACTCACCTCCCCGTTACGCGATCGCTTCGGGTTGATCCAGCGCTTACGATTCTACGAACCCGAGGAATTGAGTCTAATTGTGCAACGCACCGCCCAATTATTACAAACGCCGATGAGCGAAGAAGGGGCGATAGAAATTGCCCGTCGTTCGCGGGGAACTCCCCGCATCGCCAATCGTTTACTGAGGCGAGTGCGGGATTATGCTCAGGTGAAAAAGATGGGTGTGATTAACCCAGACGTCGCCGCCGAAGCCTTGGAAGTCTTTAATGTTGATCCGGCGGGTTTGGATTGGACGGATCGGCTAGTGTTAAGTGTGATGATTGAACAATTCCAGGGAGGACCCGTGGGTTTAGAAGCCGTAGCCGCCGCCACTGGAGAAGATGCTCAAACCATTGAGGAAGTGTATGAACCGTATTTATTACAGATTGGTTACTTACATCGAACCCCTCGCGGGCGGGTTGCTACAGACGCGGCTCGTAAGCATCTAGGGTATTGGCAAGAATGATATCCTCAAATTATGCCATCTACAGGATTAACCGTGCATGGCTCGGCGCTTGAACTCCTCGTGCGCTCTAGAAGGAAGCGATTCAACTTTTTTGGGCGATCGCTTTCCATTCTCACACGGCGCTTCAACTTTTGCCCAGTTCTCTTGAATGTAGTTTAGATCGTCCGCCGAAGCCACGTAGCTTTCAACATAGCCACAATTGACACAAACATAGGTATCCAGTGAAGCATAACGAGCGCTGGAGTTTCCTAATCCTAGCGTCATCGTATTCAGTGCGGGAAATTTTCGGTTTTTGTTACTTCTGATCTGATAAGATCCACAGGAGTGGCATTGACCATTCTTCATTGTCATGACTGCTTCAACCTTACAAGTTTGGCTTTCCTTTTGTCTTCATTAGGGAAACGGCACAATCCGGATGACGGTTAACTTTTATTTTCATTTCGCCAATGAAACGTGGGGGTCGTCTAGTCCACAAAATTCTGGTATAATTCAACAGGCTGCTGCCAAAATAGAATTTTTCTCAATATCTTTTCTCAATATCTTCGGACGTTGCCGGATTTACAGGCGCTCAATACTCTAAACTAGCATCAAAATCAACAGGTTAACATAGTCAATTGAATACTGCCCACCTGAAATTTAAATCTGACATCAAATCGGGTTAAACAACCTCACGAAACATGGCTGTAACTCTCATTATGAGGTGATTACCTCTGTGTGCAATCAACCTGATTCGATAGGACATCAATTAACAACCTGTAGGGGCGACCCGCTTACATCAATTAACAACACCCGCCCACTCAATCGGGTCGGGTCGCCCTTTACTCAATGGGGTCTGATCCTCCTTTTGATGGTGACTTCACCCCATGAGAATTACCGTGTCAATAACATGGATAATACCATTATCTGCTTCGATGTCAGGGGCAACAACTGTGGCATTTTTGACTTCAAAACCATCAGAACAGTCAATTCGGATAGACGAACCCTCAACAGAAGTTACCGAATCGACCTTGGCTAAATCAGCTTGAGTCAATTTCCCGGAAACGACATGATATGTCAGAATTCGCGTAAGCTGGGGAATATTCTGGAGCAACGTTTGTATGGTTCCTGGTGGCAACTTAGCAAAAGCGGCATCATTGGGTGCAAAAACCGTAAAAGGACCAGGACTTTTGAGAGTGTCCACTAAACCAGCCGCTTGTACAGCAGCTACCAGGGTTTGAAATGAATCCGCACTAACGGCAATATCGACAATATCAGGCATTGATGTTAACTCATCCTCTGCAAAATAATCTCTTCTCGGATTTTTTCATTCTCCCATATACCTGATATAAGAGCGGGTTTTACGACTCTCGTTTTTTCTCTCACCCCAATGAATCAAAGCCCCCCCGACTTTCCCTAATAGGCTCCTAGTGGGGTTTTAAGTGATTCAAACGCTTGAACCAGAGTCCTTAATCTCCTTGATTTGCTCGCGTTTCAAGACACCCCATGGAAAGTCAGGTAGATCACAAGCTAAAATCAGCGACATCAGTACTGAGGAGTCCGAATATGCGACATTTGATTGGCATCAGCGTAACCCTTGCCACAGCGGTATTTACGAGTGTTGCTTTTATGCCCACATCAGCATCAGCTCAAGCCGCTTACGGCAGTTATGTGGGAGTTGGTGGTACATTCGGTATTGAAGAAGATGATCGCGGTGAAGGGCGGCAATTTGGGGGAGTTTTGGCGGCACGGTACAAACTCTTAGAACTTCCTGTCTCTCTGCGAGCCCAAGCCTTGATTGGTGCAGGTACGGCGGTGGTGCCAACCATTTCTTATGATTTTCCCCTCAACTGGCAAACAGATGTTTATCTGGGGGCGGGTGCGGCATTTGCCAGTGGTGATACGCCCTCGCCGGTGGGAGATAAAACTAGCTTTGCTTTGCAACCGGGGATTGATTATGTTGTTCCTGGGGGCAGTACAGTGCTTTTTGGGAATGCGATTATTGCCTTTGATGCCTATCGTAACGGAGGCGGAACAGCGGTTTCGGTGCAGGGTGGCGTGGGGTTGCAATTTTAATCAGACACAAAAATTGCCGCTAATTTGTTACCCCCGTTATAACCCAGTCCGTTTGTAGTAGCCACTTTAGTGGCTTCAGATGCTCTATTTTCCAGCACTAAAGTGCTGACTACAAACCGATCGCCATCCGATCCTCACACCCCTGAATCTCCAATTCCAGTCGCGGTTCTGGCTGATTACAGAATAGAACACCCCGATAACCACTGGCAACCAGCGTAAAGGATAACTGTTGACTCTCCCTAGCTTCCACCGTCGCGTCTCCTAAATTTACCTGGCATTTTTCCCAATCCACACGTACCTCTCGATTACTGAGAATATCAGTAATTAAGATGTGATGGATTGATTTCATTACCTTAATTGCCAAGTGACGCACCGTGAATCCGATTACCCCATTCTCGAATTCCTCTACTCTTATTTCCGGGGGGAATCCAGTAATTGTGAGTTGCTCAGTTTTAGGGGATTGGGGAAGTATTGAGTGTGTAGGGGCGGGTAATGAAACTTTCTTTTCGCTATTGATAGTAACCTTTGTGCCAAACCCGCCCTGACTAGGTTTTGAGTTAACTCCCTTATCTCTCAAAGGACGTTCTCTTGGCGCTAATGGGGGAATCACAGAGATACCATCGGGATTAATTACCCACTGCTGTGCTTTTTTAATCAAATTTGACTGCAATTTTGCTGCTTTCCTCAGCTTTCCCTGATTCGTCACATAATCCACTTGTTTTTTCTTCGTCCCTATCCAACGTTCTCGGGCAAATTGACGCTGTTGTAGGTTAGTGTCATTGACAAATTGCTCGTAGAATGCTAATGTTTCTACCAATATTCCAATTTTTTCCAGAGCAATTCCTATCTGTGGCATCAACAGGTAATCTTGCCAGTCGGAATTGGATAAAACCTCCTCTTTCATAAATTGTTCATAGTGTTGGCGTTGCTCTTTGCTCAAGTTTTGGGGGATTAATTCTGAACCTGCTAGTTCATAAACAATGTCGAAATTTAACGCGGCTTTTTCCTGGGTTGAACCAATGACATTGGGTAAATTGGTTTCTAGCAATTCCAGGGCGTCTTGCCAGTATTTCTGGCGGAAGAAATAACGGAACAGTAGCCGTAGTAGCTTGATTCTGATCCCATCCCGCGTCGCCAGTCGAAAACAGTCTTTGACTTTGGCTAAGTCATCCAACCCCACATAAACCACGCAGGCTTGTTGGTATTCCTGCTTCGTTTCTAACGCCTGGGCGACATAGCGCAGCCATTTGCGATCGCGCGGTTTGCTAGCTTGCCGCCATTGGTGGATAATCTGATCAGCTTCCCCTGCTTTTGCCAAATGCGCTAATCCCTCTGGCATACCGACAGTAAAGGCTTTTGCCCGATGATAGTCTGGGGTTTGAGTTGCATTACTTTCGTCCCAATACTGTATCGCTTGATCATAATTTTGGGCGCGATAAAAACAGGTTCCTGCTTGCACCTTTAGTTCTGGATAACCCATTGAGGTTAAGATAGCTAAAGCTTCGCCAAACTGCTGCCATTGTGATGAGGGTATTGAGGAATCATTGGAAATTATTTCAATGCGACGGGCATAGTCCTTAATTCCTTGCTGCCATTGTTTTTGCTGATTAACCTGTTGATTTCCCTGAATAACCCATGATTCATGACTGATAATATACCGAGTAAAACTATTCAGCGCGGCTAAATCATCAGCAGGTGTCACCATAAACCGCGCCAGAATGCCCTCAGGCGCTGATTGATGGTGGGGGTGCGAATCATACCAAGCCACCAATTCTGACCAGCATAGCCCCTGCCAGAAGCAATCCCACGCCTGATCCGATTCCCCTAACTCCAGGAAACAATGACCCGCGTCTCGATACTGCCTCTCAAACTTCAGCGCCCACGCCTGACAAGAGTTGGCTTGAGTGATATCCCCTAAATCCCGATAGAATTGTTTGGCTCGGCGTAGTAAACTGGGATTCTCTGCGTGTAATCCTTTAAGCTGAAATTCTTGCGCGATCGCACCCGGGTCATCCTCACGCATTGTCTCTACCATATTCGGCATACCCGGTGCTAGGGTTTTCACATTATCTTGCCAACAGGCTTTCTGTTTAGCATGTCCTAACATTGCCTGTAACAAAGCTTCATCACTGGCATAGTTCCACAGTTGACGGTTTCCTGTGTCTGAATCGACAATAAATAAATAATCCGTTGCCCGACTAGCGGCGACGTAGAGTTTATTGAAAAAGTATTCAACCTTAACTTTTTGATCAACGCCTTGTAGGTTCCAGACATTATCGCTACACTCTTCACCAAATTTATACAAAATTACCCGTTTAAATTCCAATCCCTTGGCAGTAATAGCGCTTAAAACATTTTTTAAGGGTTCTGGGGATAGTGTGGAGTGTTGAGTTAATTCCCTCATCTCCTCTGTTCCCGGTTCCCTGTTCCCTGTTCCCTGTTCCCTAGAACTTTCCTGTTCCCTGTTCCCTGTTCCCTGTTCCCTCTGATCCAACTGCCCAAAGATTTGAGATAATACTTCATCGGTTTGGGCATACGCCAATTCCTCCCCTTCCTCACAGGGAACAATGATAATCGTATCTTTGATATAAGTGATTAATTCCTCGGCACTAATAGTCTGATTGAGAATAAACAGTTGCGGTTCAGGGAAATCACCTGGATGCCATGCGGTTTGGGGTTGGAGTTCGGGAATCTCAAACAGAACGTGACGCCAAAGCTGAATTAAATTGGTGAATTGAACAATAGATAGACTCGACCGATAATTATAAGATAATTCCTGAAAATTAACCGTCAACTTTAACTGATCCGCCGGATCAAGGGCGGTAATCACTTCGGCATTAAACGCGGCTTGGGTGCTAGACCAATGGAATCCGGTGGGGTTTAAGGTTTGAAACGGATCACCCGCAAAGGCAAAGGGTAAACTCGGAATCGGTTGGTATCCCAAATGGTACTGGGAAAACAGAGACAACCGCATAATTAGCTGTAACTCTAGGCGAGTAAAGTCTTGGGCTTCATCGCAAAAGATAGCGGTATAGTGGGGATGATAACACTTCAATTCCAAGACTCTGGCAATTAAATCTTGGTCATCCCAATATCCCAGTTCAGTGGTTAGATACTGATACCAATGTTGCCAAATGGTCTCATATATTCCCTGAAATTTCTCCCCATCAATCGTGCGTTCTTTGCGGGGAACGTCCTGCTGATAGTCGTCCGGTGTCATGTCGTCCGATTGACCATAGCCTTTGATAAAACTGCGGATAATGTGCCAACAAATTTCTGGGGAATAGTGGCGGGATTGGGGAAGATGCAAGATCAGTTTGGCAAGGGCGGGTTCGAGACTGGTTCCCTGATACAGTTGTTTGAACCGATGGAAGGAAATATAGTGGTCTGGATTAAACCGTTCTCGTTCCTGGGGGGGGAGTAAGCTTAACAGAAATTTACCGAAGGGTTGAAAATAGCGATCGCAATTGGGAATGTGATCGCCGGGACTGCGTTCAGCGACAAAGCGGTGGTGGGAACGCAGGAGTCGGTTGACTCCATCTCTGGCAATGTCTAATAACCGTTCATTGTAGGTAAGAAACAGGGGTTTACCCGGAAGCGGTTCGGGACGGCGATGTCCTTGGGGGGTGTAATATTTACGGTAGCAGTAGTCGGCAAACAGATAAATTAGCATCGTGGACTTGCCACTACCCGCCCGTCCATTAATAAAGAGGGGGAGTGAGTCGGTTTCGGGGGTAGCGCAAGACACCGATTGGAGAATCTCCTCTTCTTCTGGGGAAAGGGCGAGATTTGCCTCTCTCCCCCGTTCAATTGCCAGCCAACTTTCGTCATCGGCTAAGAGGTAAGCGGGATAGGAACGACGGGCGAAGGGGGTTAATTCGTGGATGGTTAGAGGTTGGGATAAGCGGTTGGGGCTGTTTGCACCATTAAATAGGGTGGTTCGCACTCCCACTTCCCGAATCTCGGCGCTGGAGGGGGGATGATCAAAGGCGGCTAAGAGAAATAGGACACCGCGAACACTGGCGTCGGTGGTTTCAATCTGGCTGTAGAGGACATAACAATTGTTTTCCCCCCACAGGTTAACATTTTCGGGAAGCTGGGGTTTACGGGAAACGATCAGGGTTTCGGCGAAGCTATCGGTTGGGATGGCGGTACGATTACCATTGCCATTTCCTGTAGATGTAGCCGTATTGGTATTAATCTGGGAAATAATCTGATAATAGGTTTTCCACGCTTGTTGCCGTTTCACCGTGGTAAACTGTCTCACCCATTCTTCACTCTCATAGATCACCCAATCATCGGGGACAATATCCCGTTCCCATCCCGGCGGTTCAAGCCAAGGGCGCAAGCGTTGTGGGAGTGGGGGTAAGGGTGCAACCGCCTGTTGCTGAGATTGGGCTTGGGTTAGCCAATCGCGAATCTGTTGCAAGTCGAGTTGGGATTCCAGATGGGTGCGACCATAATCAAGGGGGGATTCGAGAAACTGTTCATAGTCGTGATCACCCCGTTTAAAGATATCAACGAAGCACAAGAGTTGCTGATTATCCAGATGCAGGATACGACCAATCAGGCGGCGGTTGAGGATGCGGCGCTTCAGATAAGGATAAACTCGCTCAAACCGGGATTGCACTTGATCGAGTCGTTGAGTTTGCAGTTGAGTACACAGATCATCGATGCGATCGCGAATTCCATAGCGTTCTGCTTTCTCATTAAACCCAGAGGTGCGATAGATGTACATTCAAGAGTTCCCGTTCTTCTCTTATATCCCTATTCTCTTATTTTCGTCTAATGGAGAAAGTAGGGGAAACGAGTTGAGTAACATTTTATACTAAAATCCCGATGAGGGAGGAGGACGTCAGATCAATCCTGTTCGGTTAAGGGAAGCGGGGGGAGATATTAGCTGTTCAGTTATTTCTGCCTTCTTGCACTAGAGAAGCAGCAAGCGCTGCAGGAGTTGGAACAAGAGCGACAGAAACGACAGCAGTTAGCACAGCAGCTTCAATCCCTCACTCCAGAACAACTTCAAGCCTTGGGAATTGACCCGGAAATGATTCGCCGAAACCCTTGATATACCGTAGGGTGGGCAATGCCCACCAGCCTTAAGCTTCGCTCTTCCTAGACACGTTAGAACGCAACTTGGTAAGCTGTCATGCATTTAAATTGCGAATGGGTAGCGAGCAAGATGCGAATGAGTAGCGAGCAAGATGCGAATGGGTAGCGAGCAAGATGCGAATGGGTAGCGAGCAAGATGCGAATGGGTAGCGAGCAAGATGCGAATGGGTAGCGAGCAAGATGCGAATGGGTAGCGAGCAAGATGCTCGCACTACTACGGCAAGGATTTCTCCATTATTGACATTATGGTTTAAATGCCGAACAGCTTATAACACCTAACACCTAACACCGAATACCTACCCTTACCACAAAACTCCCTGCAGCAAACCCTAACTAGGCACTAGATGCATTAAACTGTTTTTTTGTCAAATCAGCCTCGGAGTGAGTCCAGACAATTGGGTGATGCAGCATACTTGTATTATTGGAATTTTTCCGACGCTAGCCCGAATAAAATAACGCCGAATTCAGGCGTTGAAGCGTTTTTTATTTAAAATTGACCGTAATATGACCAAAATATACTATTTAAATCATAGAATACTACAACCTCAAACCCAGGTCAAATCAGGATTCATCGGTGACGTTTTCTGCCCGCCCCAAGTCCCCTTGTCTTTACAATATTAAAACTTAAACCTCGAAACTAAAAGTTTTATTTATATTAGCACCGACAAGAGACAGTTCCTCAACTTGAGATGAATGTCAGCTTTTAGCTTAACGGTTTGAGCCTCATCTTATCGTTTCAGGTTGAGAATAACTGACTCAAAAGTATCAGCTTGAGAGAAGTTTCCGGCTTTGAGGTTATTGTAGTGGCGTCGCAGTAAATCAATATCCTGGGGTTTCCAAGAAACTAAGGATGTAACTACAGCTATCTTTTCGGCTAAGTCCTTTTGTAGTCGTGGCAAATCCTGAGCATTTTCCCAGACTTGGAGAAACAGTTCCAGTGTTTTTTTGCCCTCTTCGTAGTTGAGTGCAGTGGGAGTTGATTGAGGATAGCCTAGCCATTTCAGCAGGATTTTTACTTCATCAGTACCCCCACTCAATAAATAGGTGGCAAACCGCCATTGTTCAAAATCTGGTTGATTAGGTTCATAGACATTATTCAAAATAAAAAAAATTTCAGTTAACTCCAGTTTGCGGATATTAATTAATGCCAGAGCTACCCAGTTACGAATGTATGAGTCAACGGTTTCATCCTGAAGGAAGCTAAGAATTTCCGGGATGTATTGATCGCCAGCTTTACCCAGTTTACCTAATGCCTCAACCGCCAAGAAGCGACGAACATCATAATCAACAGTTTCATTCTTGAGGAAATTGAAAATTTCAGGAATGTATTGAGCGCTATCTTCCCCCAGTTTGTCTAATACCTCACTCACCAAGAAGCCACTAAGTCTTGGATCAACGGTGTCTTCCTGGAGGAAGTTGAAAATTTTAGGAATGTATGGAATGCTAGTTTTCCCCAGTTTGATTAATGCAACAACTGCCGAGCCACGATAATCTGAAGAAACGGTGTCATCCTGGAGGAATTTGAGAATTTCCGGGATGTATGGAGCGCTAGCTTCCCCCAGATTGCCTAATGCCTGAGCCGCCGATTTACGAATGTGTGAATCAATAGTTTGATCCTGGATAATGTTAAGAATTTTCGGGATATATACAGCGCCAGCTTTTCCTAGTTTACCTAATGCCTTAACTGCCGAAGAACGAATCCACAAGTTAACGGTCTCATTCTGGACTATTTGGGCAATATCAGGGGCGTAAGCAGCGCCGGATTTTCCCAGTTCACCTAATGCATAAGCCGACGATTCGCGAAGTTGTGCGTCAATGGTTTTGTCTTGGAGAATGTTGACAAGTTCAGGGGCGTAAGCAGCACCAGCTTTCCCCAGTTTGCCTAATACCTCAGCCGCCAAGCCACGAACTTTTGCATCAGCGGTTTCATCCTTAAAGATGTTGAGAATATCAGGAGCGTAGGCAGCGCCGACTTTCCCCATATCCCTTAATGCATCAGCCGCCGATTCACGAACTCGTAAATCAACGGTTTCATCCTTAAAGATGTTGAGAATCTCTGGGATGTATACAGCGCCAGTCTCGCCCAGTTTACCTAATTGCTCAACCGCCCAGCTACGAACTAGTGAATCAACTGTTTCATCCTTGAGAACCTTGAAAATCTCAGGGATGTATGCCAACCCAGCTTCTCCCATATTCCTTAATGCATAAGCCAAGGCATAAGCCAAGGCATAAGTCGTCGAGCTTCGATCTAGTGAATCAACGGTTTCATCCTGGAGGAAGTTAAGAATGTCCGGGATGTATACAACCCCAACTTCTCCCAGTCTGACTAATGCATTAGCCGCCCGACTACGAACTCCTGAATCAGCGGTTTCATCCTGAACGATGTTGGCAATCTCAGGGGCATATATAGCCCCAGCTTCTCCCAGATTGCCTAATACATCAGCCGCCGAGCCACGAACCCACTCGTCAACGGTTTCATCCTGAACGATGTTGGCAATCTCAGGAGCGTATATAGCGCCCGCTTCTCCGAGTCTAACTAATGCATCAGCCGCCGAGCCACGAACCAACCCGTCAACGGTTTCATCCTGGAGGAAGTTGAGCATATCAGGGATATAGTTGACACCCGCTTCCCCCAGATTGACTAATGCATCAGCCGCCGAACGACGAACCCATAAGTCAACGGTTTCATCCTGGAGAAAGTTGAGCATATCAGGGATATAGTTGACACCCGTTCCCCCCAGATTGACTAATGCATAAACCATCAGGTGACGAATGTGTGAATCAACGGTTTTATCCTGAAGGATGTTGGCAGCTTTCTCAGCAATATCCTCATCATCTGGTTTTTCAATGACAGCTTGTAAGTCCTGTGGCTCATATCGAATTAATTGCCAGAATGCATAGTCTTTAACTTTGTCATGCCCATCGTCGAGGGCAGCGATTATCCCATCAATATGCCAGGGTTGTGCCTTAGGCTTGGACGGTTCTTGAGCGCTAACCCAAGGGAGAGCAAGTGAGAGCGTTAGGAATAAGGTAAATAGGAATAGGAAAAAGGGATAAAAGGTTTTGGTTTGATTAAAAGTCTTTAACATCCTGGGAATTTTGCCGCCAGAAATTATACTAATCTCTCCAGTGTAGGCAAAAGCGATCGCAGACGGCACAGCTACCTCTTGCTGATTTCATCTCATCGCCCTCGACTGTTCAAACGGCGGTATGCTTGAGTCATGCCAACGTGCGATCGCGTCTCCAGAAAACACCCGTTGGCGTTATCGAATCTCATGGTGACAAAAACGAAATGGGCTAAAAGCAGGATGGCTCAAAACTTCAGCTAGCTTGTCACCCCGTGAGGTGTTGTCCATTCCCTGTTCCCTGTTGCCAGTTCCCTGTTCCCTACCCACACTTATTCAGCAAGCCCTATTGTCAACATTTTCGGCTGCACGTACTGCTACCGCGATCGCACGCTGCACAGCTACCTCTTTCTCCCCGACAATCACCCCCTCTCCCGCCGTTCGCTGGGCAATAACACCACAGACACAAGCGGCGGCAAATCCATACACCCCTGCCATTTTCAATAATGTGCCGCATTCCATCTCATAGTTGAGAACATTCAAACGACGATATTCTTGAGTAATGCCTTGAAGCCGACGCCTTAAATAAGGATTCGCCGAATCGATACGTTCTTGCCCTTCATAAAACGTATCCACCGACGCGGTAATCCCCAGATAATGCTCAATCCCTAACTCCCGCGCCGCCTCAACTAATGCCACCGTGAGAAACGGATCAGCCGCCGCCGGATATTCAATTGGGGCAATATCATTAGCTGCACCTTGGCGACATAATGCCGCACGAGTAATCACTAGACTACCCACCGGAACATACTCTTGAATCGAGCCACAAGTCCCCACGCGAATAATTGTCTCAATCCCCAATTGCACCAACTCATTCACCACAATACTCAGAGACGGTGCGCCCATGCCACTCGTCGCCGATAAAATTGGGCGATTATTGGACAATTTGCCCAAATAACTGTTTAATCCCCGATTTTCCGAGAGCAGACGCCCATCCTGCAAATAGTCTTGAGCAATCTGAGAAGCGCGTTGCGGATCACCGGATAACAGCGTCAGGGTAGGCGGCGGTGAACCGAGGTCATCTTGCCCAAAGCCAAGGTGATACATAGGGCTTGCTGAATAAGTGTTGTGGTGAGCAGAGGGAGCTGGGGGAGCAGAGGGAGCTGGGGGAGCAGGGGGGGTTAGGTTTTTCCAATTCGCCAGCAGTATCTACATAGAGGAGCGGGTCATGTTGAATAGGTTCGCTGTTTCTATTTAATCAGCTACAAGACCTGCTGCGTTGCGCCAAAAATAGAACGCTTAACTTCACTTAAATTTTCTTCGGATAAAAAATAATTGCACTTTACAAAGTTTTGATGAAGAACCTGTTCCCCTAATTTTCATTATTCAATGAAATCTAGGCTGTTTTTCAATTGTGAGCGTTGTGTTAAGTCTTCATAAAGACTTTATCAATTACATAAACTTTTCATAAATTCATAATTCTATTTTTTTGCTTTTGTCTTTATAAAAAAAACATAAAATTAAATCAGCAAAAACGGCTGTAATAACCCTATAGCAAGAAACACAGCGCTTAAAGCACTCAAGATGTTTAGCTATAAACCTAAAAGATTTAGCAAAGTTGCGTAGTTTAAGTAGACGGTATAACTACGTATATGACACGATTAAATTAATCGATAAATACAAATATTGACGTACATAAAGCCAGAAAAGTTCATCTGATGTAAGCCATCTATTTTGTATCCAGTTCAGCTTTCCCAAGCTGGCTCCCTTCCAACAAGAGTCCTTGTAAACCTTTAGTTTCCAGCAACCATGTTCACTGCAACTGTCCTGAAAACTTTATCGATGGCTACTGCTAGCGCCACTTTAATGACATTGGGAGTCGTTAGTCTTACTTCTTCTAGTGTCCAAGCCACACCTCTGCGGTTGGATTATACGGTTGAAGCTGAAGATGAAGGATGGTTCAAGTATGACTTTGAGCTTTCCGTTGATAACAATGATGGCAGCTATGAACCTGAGCAATCATGGCGTTGGATTGTATTGGGAGATGCTCCTTCTGGTTCATCCAGTCCATTGACCGATTGGATAGGGGATCTAGCCAACTCTTCACCCTGGATTTCTAGCTTCAAAACCACAACGGGAAGTCATAATGGCGTAACTCTATATGGTAGAGATGAGAATTATCCTAACGGTAGTGTCTTAGCAGACTGGACACCGACTGGAGTTGATGATTCACTTTTCTGGTCAGGAAAATCGACAGCAAATCTACAACAGGGAGAATTACTCTTCAGCACTCTTCTAGCCACCAAGCCGGAAACTGGAGCGAATTTTGAGGTTGCTCGCCGCTTGGAATCCGAAACTCCAGCGTTGGAATCTGAAACTCTAGCGAATGATCAGATCCCCCATCAGTTTGAATCCTCAGATCCTCAACCTGTTCCTGAATCTACTTCAGTGTTAGGTCTACTGATGATGGCTGTTTTGGGTAGACCTTCTCTGCGGAAGCGCCAAACTCGATAAGTAGTGGTCACGGCAATAGGCAATAAAATAAGGAATGGGTGCATCCCTTACATTGCCAAAGTCGTTCTGAGAAGGGACAAGAGAGACAAAGGAAATAGTTCTGTTAAACGTGTTGACTAAAATAGGTGAGAATAGCTAGAGCGACAAACAGACTCAGCAGTAACCAGCGACGCCGCTTCAAGATTTGATCCAGATATCTGTTCATCGTAACTCCTGTGCTTCTGGTCTAAAAAGTTAGAGTAACACTATTTATGCAGCATTTTACCGGCTCAATTCATGCTTTAAAATCTCAATGGGATAGAGCGATGAAACCGTTTCAAGTTAATCCCCACCTTAGCCAGAACGTATTTATTGAATTAGTTGCTGCTTATTCTAATCCTAAACGATTCTATCACAACCTCAACCATGTTCAACAAGTTTTAACAACGATTGAAGACATCCGTCAACATAGGCTCGCACCCCAACTTACTACCCTGGATTTCTCGATCATTCGTGTTGCGGCTATGTTTCACGATATCATTTATCACCCAAAGTCAGACGACAATGAAGAAAAAAGCGCTAATTACGCAGAATTGGCATTAAGCCAATTAAAACTGCCAATTGCACCAATAAGGCGAATCAAAACTCTAATTTTGCAAACGAAAACTCATCAAGCTTCAGCGAATGAACTGGACTGCCAAATTCTCTTAGATGCTGATTTAGCCATTCTGGGTGCAGCCGAGTTAGACTATTATAGTTATGCTTACGCTATTCGACAAGAATATTCCTGGATTCCCGATCAAATTTATCGTCCAAAACGAAAACAGATTTTACAGAACTTTTGCCAACGGGAACGACTCTATTTAACGAATCCGATGTTCAATCAATTCGAGGAACGCGCTAGGCAGAATTTACAGTTAGAAATCTCATTGTTATCATCGTAGCTACCCAAACAGCAGATGCCAACCCACAATTGCGATCGCTAAATCTGCCAGAATGTGGCTGATGTAACTTGACCATAAGGTACGATAGGTGAGATAACACCATGACCATACTGCCCCAGCGATGAATACGCCCAAGGAACCTAATAGGACGACGCCCCAATCAGCAGTATAAGCGGCTAAGGCAATAATGTGATGGAGAGTGAATAGCATCGCCGCCAAGAATACGGCTTTTGTCCCAGATACCAATACCTCAGGGATAGTCTAAATTTGCCATGATCCACCCAAATAAACCAGACTAGGGGGAGTGCCAATAACCAGACTTTGCACAGGGAAAATATCATCTGTCCTAGAGAGCCTGGTGCAATATATAATGCCATGGTTATCCCTAGGCTGGCAGCAGATACAAGCAGTAGCAACGCAAAAAATGCTTTTTTACGGGGATGAGTAGTTAGCATTTGACCCTCTGTGGCGCTAAGTTTATGTTGTATTCAACGCTAAACGTTTGAATGGAATTCACGCGCAAAGGTATGTGCCACTTTTATAAGTTGTCAATGGCGACTGAATCTATTTCTCCTCTCAGGGAGACTGTCTAACCTTAGAACCGCTAAAGCGGTTACTACAAGCCACTCGAACCCTCACTCTGATGGCTGAAAAACCAGACAATTTGGTAACTGTCACAACCCTATGCTGATCCTGATGCTAGTTATGATGATGTGAATAACTGCTATAACTCAAAAGCTTCTGGTGGTTATTCGGACTAGACATTAACCGTTATGACACAAAAAACACGCGGCGCGATCGCGGCTGGACATGACAAAACGGCTGAGGCGGGTAGGGAAATGTTTCGCCTTGGTGGTAATGCGTTTGATGCGGCGGTTGCAGCGATTCTTGCCTCCTTTGTCACGGAACCGGGACTCACCTCAGCAGCGGGAGGTGGTTTCCTCTTAGCCCATACCCAAACGAATCACAATATTCTCTTTGATTTTTTTAGCCAAACCCCACGTCAAAAACGTCCTGAGGATGAAATTAATTTTTATCCCGTTGATGTTAATTTTGGGGGTGCTATCCAAGAGTTTCATATTGGGCTGGGTTCTATGGCGGTTCCCGGAAATATGGCGGGCGTGTTTCACGTTCACCAACGATTGGGTAGTTTACCCTTCCACGTTATAGCCGAACCAGCGATTCACTACGCGAAACATGGGGTTAAATTAAATCGATTTCAATACTATTGTTTAACCTCAGTTCTGACGCCAATTCTTATGGCGAATCAAAACGGACAAAATGTTTTTATTCTCACCGGGAAACCTATCGAACCCAATGGAACAATAATCATGTCCGCCTTTGCCGATACATTAGCGTATTTAGCGAAAAAGGGGGTTCGGGAATTTTATCAAGGAGATATTGCTCATCAATTAGTCAACGATTGTCAGGAATTTGGCGGATATTTAACCTTAGAAGATTTAAAGCATTATCGGGTGATCGAAC
Organism: Coleofasciculus sp. D1-CHI-01; assembly: GCF_040218875.1. NCBI lineage: Bacteria > Bacillati > Cyanobacteriota > Cyanophyceae > Coleofasciculales > Coleofasciculaceae > Coleofasciculus > Coleofasciculus sp. D1-CHI-01. The sequence goes on along the minus strand of NZ_JAVJQP010000017.1, from coordinate 3,979 downwards.
GGCAACCTTTAACGGTTAATTATCGAGGTAATACCTTATTCACCAACCCGCCTCCCAGTTCCGGTGGAACATTGATAGCTTGGGCATTAAAATTATTATCTACCGTTGATTTAGCGAATCTGGGCTTTGGCAGTGCGCGTCATTTAGAAATTTTGGCACAGGTTATGCAGTTGACAAATGCAGCCAGACAGACGAGGTTGAATAATTATTTGTATCAAGAGCATATTGGTGAGCAATTTTTAGCTGACGATTCTATTGCCCAGTATCAACAAGACTTAGCAGAAACGGTAAATAAATGGGGCAGTACCACCCATATTAGTGTCATCGATGAGGTAGGCAATGCCGCTAGTGTTACCACATCTAACGGGGAAGGATCAGGTTATGTGATTCCGGGGACAGGGATTATGGTGAATAATATGTTAGGAGAGGAAGACTTAAATCCCCAAGGCTTTCATCAGTGGCAAAAAAATGTGCGGATTTCGTCGATGATGTCTCCCTCGATTGTTTTGCAGCCTAATCAGGCAGAAGTTGTTTTAGGGTCAGGGGGTTCTAATCGAATTAGGACGGCTATTTTACAGGTTATTTCTAATATTTTAGATTTTAATATGACGGTTGAGCAAGCAGTGAATAGTCCGAGAACCCATGGAGAAAATGGTCGGTTTCATGTCGAACCCGGTTTAACGGAAGCGGAAGTACTTCATCCATTATTGACGAACCAACAGGTTGTGCGTTGGCGGGAAAAGAATTTGTTTTTTGGCGGGGTTCATACGGTGATGAAAACGTCTGATAATTTACTTGTCGGTGCTGGCGACAACCGTCGAGATGGTGCGGTGGCTAAGTTGTAGCGGTATGTCAACTGTAGGGGCGCACGCCTAATTTGGTAGATTAGCTTGGGTTCGTAGTAATATCATGTCCGGTTGAATACCCATAATTACGGTGATGGGGGAATCTGGGATAATTATTTTGTACGATCGCCTATGGTAATCTGTAACGGAATATAGGACTAAGGTTCCCTACTACAAGCCGGTGCGATCGCGCTCATCTCATTATGTCCCCCACTAAACCCTGTATCCCCATCCCACCACCCCTGATGATGTCAGAGGAGGGTTCTTTTGCTCACCAGACACTGACGCAACGCTGGGTGACGATTATTGAACGTGCGATCGCATCCAACCATTATCCCGCTTCGATTACCCAAAATCTAGAGAATCTGCGTCAGGAATTGCCTTACGGAATCGTGCGATCGCTTGAGGATGAAACTCAACCGGATTTAGAGGCTTGGAATACCTATATGTCACCCTACCAGGGAAAGCGCTGGATTGACATCCCCTGGTATCCCGCAGAAGTCTATCTCTACCGTCGCATCTTAGAAGCCACCCACTACTTTCAACCGGGAAAATGGCATCGAGTCGATCCCTTTGAACCGCAAAAACACAGCAGTTTGGCAAAGGTAATGTCCGCGATTGAGACAATGAGTGGCAAAATTAACACCTTTGTTGATGCTCAAGGACAATGGAAGCACATCGATTTAATCGCCCTCTTTTATTTTGCCCTTTGGGGGAATCGCATCGACTTAAGCTTGTTCCCCACTGACGCGGGAGAAAGTCAGCGGATGAATATTGAAGCCTATCGCGAACAGGCAAATCTTTTAGTTGATCATACACCCCAAATTGCTGATCACATTTCTCACCTTAAGGGCGTTCGCATTGATTTAATTGTGGATAATGCTGGGTTTGAGTTGTTCTGTGATTTATGTGTAGCTGACTTTTTCGTCAACAGTGGAATTGCTCAACCTGTTTACTTACATCTGAAGCCTCACCCAGTATTGGTGTCTGATGCCATGATTAAGGATGTTCAGCACACGATCAACGTTCTCTGTCACCATAGCCATCAGGATGTCCAATCTTTAGGAAAACGTCTCCAGAATTATATTGACAACGGGAACATAATCTGCTGCGAGGATTCCTATTGGACAGCACCTCTTCCCTTTTGGGATATGCCAGAACGATGGCGCAGTGAATTGAATCAATCCCAACTTGTGATGATTAAAGGAGATGCCAATTATCGCCGTTTACTGGGCGATCGCGAATGGGATTATACGACGCCATGGAAGGATATTGTTTGCTATTTTCCCGCACCATTTGCCGCCCTACGCACCTTCAAAGCTGAAGTCGCTGCTGGATTAAAACCGGATCAAATTAAGCGATTGAATCAAGATGATCCGCAATGGTTAACTAATGGACAATGGGGCGTCATTCAATTTTTTAACCCACGCCAGTAGGTTGGGTTGATGCTTCTTACTACAAACCCAATTATTATTCATCATTTAATTCATCGATTTTGAACGGTCGCACTTCTTCCAAACTCAACCCCGTTTTCCGACTAATTGTTTCCTCATCTAACACATCCAGAAGTTGCTTGGCAATTTCTCGACGGGTTTCTTCTTTCCCCTGTCTCAATGCCCGTCGAATCGCATTACGTTGATCGTGTTTAGGATTAATAAAAATCATAGTAATAAAGAGTCACTAATTTTGCAGTAGCAATCCTTATGGGGTAATATTTTAAGCTTCATCTGTTGTCAGAAATTATCAGGTTTAGGTTGTGCAGAAATAACTTGTTCAATAAACTGTTGCATTCGCTCAAAATGTGACCCTTGCCAATAAATCTGCTGACAGGTTTTACAGCGATGAAATTCATCAATGGATTGTCGCGTTTTCTCCGGTAACTGATCCGCGATCGCGTCTTTTTCAACAGGTTCTAATACGCCATTACAGCGGATACACCGATGAAAGGGTAAAATAGCATCAAATAAATTGAAGCGACGCAAGACTTCCACAATTTGTTCATCTGGATTTTTGGAGCGCACATAATACCCATACCTCACCAGAGAACGCATCAGTAAGCGGGTATCGCGAGTTAACAGAATCCGTTGCTCATCCGCCGAAACTTGGGCTAACTCTGGATCAGCGTAGTCATTGCGGTAAAGCGTATCAAACCCCAACAACCGCAACGCATTGGCTAATTTCCCTAAATGAATATCCAAGACAAATCGATACTCCTGGGGTTCAGGGGTACTCACCCGAATGCTAGGATTGATGTCATCTAACACTGAAATTGGACAAACCGTGACGCGATCGCGATCTTGGACAATATAGGAAAAATCAACAGATTCTCCATTAACCAAAATCGCATCCACTTCCGGATGAGGTACTCCCAAGGATTCAATCATATCCTTAATCGAGGTTCGCCCTTTAAACGCATGAGGAAAGCTAACATGACGCTTGTTTGGAGGCAAAAAATAATTCAATTCTGCCAGAAAATTCAATTCAGCAGTTGCCATAATAATCACCTTTATTCAAAACCAACCCTAACCACCTGTAGGGGCGGGTTTTACAACTATCATTTTGGTTTGACCCCAATGTAACTAAACCCGCCCTGATCCCGTGATCAACCCCGATAACCGGAACCCTAACCACCTGTAGGGGCGGGTTTTACTACTATCATTTTGGTTTGACCCCAATGTAACTAAACCCGCCCCGATCGCGTGATCAACCCCGACAACCGGAACCCTAACCACCTGTAGGGGCGGGTTTTACTACTATCCTTTTGATTTGACCCCAATGTAACTAAACCCGCCCCGATCCCGTGAGCCCCCCCGACCACCGGAACCCGAACCACCAGTAGGGGCGGGTTTTACAACAATCATTTTGGTTTGACACCAATGTAACTAAACCCGCCCTGATCCAGTGAGCCACCCCGACAACAGGGCGGGTTTAGTTAATTTATCGGTTTGTTGCTATAAGTTATCTGTCAAACCCGCCCCTACAGATCGTGCTGATGACCGGGCAGGCGATCGTATCCGGTACTCCCTATGTGCACCGCGATGTCTCGCCCAGCGATCCGATCGAGACGATCGCCAAGAAGGTGCTCGGCTCCAGCGTCCTGGCACTGCAGACACTTGAGCGCGGGCTCGACCATG
>NZ_JAVJQP010000184.1:0-52655 GCF_040218875.1 Coleofasciculus sp. D1-CHI-01 | reverse complement strand
TAATATAGAAGTGCCACGGGAAATTAAATACACTTCCGCCGGATACAATCCCCCGGCTGAAGGTGCCGCCCTTAAATAAACCGGAGGTCCAATCATGGTTGCCATCTTAGCCGTTAAGCCATAGCTGCACAAGAGCAACCGTGACAACCGCCACCAACTTTTACCGGGTTCCTGGGTAAACGCCTGGGGATCTTCTTTGAGATAAGGCTTTAGATCAATGGTCGTCCCTAGTTTATACTCTTTAAAGGGGATCGGTTGATTGTCCCAGTCTAATCGCTTATTTTTGGACGCGATCGTCTCCGGATCATATTTGGTGCGCTCGTGATAATGTTGCGCGATCGATAATTGGGGGTTGGACATAGTTTTTTCAGGATAGTGTTCGCTCTGGCTTTTATCTAGAAGTTTTTAATATAGCTATCGTTATCCTAATTTGTAGCTGGTATATCTCGTAAATATGCAACATGGGCGGGGTAGTTGATATAGGAGTTAACCATTTCCAACCTCAATAATAAAACATTTCTACATAGAACACCAAACCGACTTTCATGATTATAGGATAAAAAAATATCGTCCTTTGGATACCGAGAAACCCAGTTGATTAGCCCTGATTTTGAAGACTTGACTGATACTCTCAATCCAGATTTCTTATAGCATACAAACTGTTATTTATCAATTTAAGTCAAGCATTAAATATAAATCTTGATAATCCTTAAAAAAAAGTTAGGAAAAATGTAGCTGTCGCTACAATACCTTACAATTAATACAGGGATTTAATCATAAATCTATAGTGACCTGTTTTTTTCGCCGTCATAATGTTGATTTTTCTAATGCTTATGTCGATTGTTCAACCATTTATCCAGATGGACATCGACATGATTGTAAAGCATCTGGTTTAAACTGTGAATCAGAGGCTTAAACCAGGAAATCAATTTCCTGGCTAAAAGCTAAAGTAAGCTAAAGCTTACTATATTTAATTTTTCAATCCATTTTTTTTAGCTTAAATTGTCAAAACTCATTTTAAAAATAATTATAATTATTTTTAAATAAATTGTCCTTAAGGTAACAAACAATTGATGATGAATCCAAACTATCGAAGAAGTGTTGAGGAACTCAAGGAAGTCGCTTCTATGTTCTGGCCCTCAGAGTTATCAGATAAGGCAGCGACACTGAGTATCATTCCAAAACTTTTAGAAACTCAAGAACAGTTTATTTCAATCCTCAATGTAGATGTGTCAACTTTAGAAGATTTTTTCCAGGTTATTGATGGTGCAAGTCTGAAGGGTAGTCTTTTCCTAAAACACCTAATGGTGCTGAGTGATGTTGGAGCAGAAATGATAGATCGATGGAATAGTCAATTTGAATCATTATTTCCACTTAAAAAGTTGAGCTATTTATGGAAAGGGCGAAAATTTGAATATAAATTTAATCAATTGCCACTTCCCATAAAAAAAATTTCCAATAAAAAATTGGGAATTTCTGGTGAAAAATTGCTCACAACACCAAAATTGGATAATCTCAGCAAGGATGTAATCGCTATTCTCCTATTTGGCGCTTATTCAGATAATGAAACAACTGCTAGTATTTTAAAAAAATGTACAATGTCTGACTATATAGGTCAAGCTAAAAAACTAAACGACTATATCAAGCAAAGATATATCTGGGTAAGCCGAATTACTGGTGGTGCTGAAGCCAACAATCTAGGTCAAATGGCACAAGCATTTGTCAAAAACTATATTGAGGATAAATTCAAAGATTCCGAGTTTTCTGCTCTCACCTTTAATGTCAATGGATCTGTGCCTGGTGTCACGCATACTGATGAGAATACTAATCGACCTACAAGCTTTGATTTAGTTGTTAATTATTGCAATAAATATGTCGCTGTAGAAGTTAGTTTTCAAGTTACAACCAACAGCGTTATTGAACGGAAAGCAGGTCAAGCAAAATCGCGGTTTGAGCAAATTGAACGAATGAATTACAAAATTGCATACGTTCTTGATGGAGCAGGAAATTTCCAGAGAGAAAATGCTCTCAAAACAATATGCTCACATAGTCATTGCTCTGTTGCTTTCTCTCCCACAGAGCTTGATGTTTTATACCAATTTATTTTTAATTATTTTAAATCCCAATAAATTTATTATAAATGATATAGTAAAACAAACTGATTAGAATTATCTATGTCAAGCCTAACCAAAATTCGGTTTATTGATTTATTTGCAGGGATAGGTGGGATGCGCCTAGCCTTTGAACAAGCTGCTGATTCCTTAAACTGCAAAACTGAATGTGTTTTAGCAAGTGAAATCAGTCCAGAGTGTCAATGGGTTTACCAAGATAATTTTAACCATGAGGTCTTAGGAGATATCCGGGCAATTAACCAATTACCGCCCCATGACTTTTTATTGGCAGGTTTTCCTTGTCAGTCTTTTTCCTACGCGGGGAAGAAGGCAGGATTTGGAGATACGAGAGGAACATTGTTTTTTGAAATATTGAGATTAATCGATACCTGTCAACCTCAAGCATTAATTTTTGAAAATGTTCGTGGTCTTTATAGTCATGATCAGGGAAAAACTTTAGCAACAATCAAACATGAAATTAAACGCCGAGGATATAGCTTCGATACATTTCTATTAAATAGTGCTAATTTTGGATTGCCGCAAAACCGGGTTCGCCTGTACATGGTCGGTATTTTAGGAGCTTCACCTAAATTCGAGTTGATTTCTGATGTGGGCCCCCCCGATTCCCATTCTTATAATTGTCAACAGCTATCCTTATTTAATCCCTTGAGTAAACCTGTTGCCGTGGCTGATATATTAGAAGATAATCCTGATTCTAAATATGATTGTTCGTTGGAGTTTGTTGAAGCTCTAAAAAATCGGTTAAATAATAATTTAAATCAATTGCATGGTCGGCGGCTGATTGATTATCGTGGCGGAAATTCTCTGCACTCCTGGGAACTGGGTTTACGGGGAAAATGTAGTCCAGAAGAAATTGAGTTAATGAATCGTTTTATTCTGAAGCGCCGCAATAAAGTATTCGGTCGTAATCAAGATGGTAAGTTGCTTAGTCGAGAGCAAATCGCCAGCTTTTTTAATCATCCCCATCTCGACCAGGTTCTTGACTCACTCGTGGCTAAAAAATATTTACAAATTGTTGATGGTAAATACAAACCTGTATCAGGGAACTTCTCTTTTGAAGTTTACAAATTTTTAGATCCCCGAAAAATATCAGTCACGTTAGTTGCTAGCGATGCCAATCGATTAGGAATTTATCACAATGATCGTGTTCGGAGAATAACACCGCGAGAAGCCGCACGTCTCCAGGGATTTCCCGATGAGTTTATTTTGCATAGTAGCGATGATAAAGCGTACTATCAGTTGGGCAATTCTGTCAGTATCAATGTTGTGAAAGCTGTCGCCCGCGACGTTATTTTGAATACATTATCATGTCAAAGTACCAACAAACGTCGGATAACGCTAAACTCTCTATGAAGGCTCATCACCTAGGTTCCTCAACCGAACCTACAACATGGACATGTACCGTGATTCTCGGCGCGATCGCGTTGGCTATTTTGAGTTACTCTAGCTTTACAGGGAGTGCAGTTGCGGCTAATCTGCATTCCTGTTCTGATTTATCGAAGGGTAGTATTATAACGATGATTTCACCAGATACCAAACCCATCGAATCAACGATTCCAGAACTGATCCAACGGCAAGCGCAAGCTTGGGAAACGGCTGATTCAGATAAGATTATCGCTGATTTTGCCGAAGATAGTGTATTTATTGTTCCCGGTTCTCGATTCAGAGGTAAACAGCAAATAAAAGCAGCAGCAGAGGATTATTTTGCTCAAGTTACAGAAACTAAAATTACCATTAATACCATAATTGTTCAGGGAAATAAAGGAGCTGTAGAATGGATTTGGCGTCAACGGAACAAAGAAACAGGTGAACTGTCAAAAGTTGAGGATGCCATTATCTTTGAACTTGACCAAGGAAAGATTACATACTGGCGAGAATACATGGATAATAAATCTCAGTAGTCGGATTTTCATTAAAGTTAACGGTTGAGAACAGGGAACAGGGAACAGGGAACAGTAAGGATTTGAGACTTCTTAACATTTCCTAGTACAGCGTACAGAATTTATCCAGGTACTTAAAATATGACGAATGACGAATGACGAATGACGAATGACCAATGACCAATGACAATCCCCGCCGTTAACTGTTATTGCACCAAGCTACTTAACCATGTTTAGGTCGTCGTACCCAGTGAGAACGCAGGGGACTGAGGACACGGTTAAGTAGACGAATTTGTTCGGCTGTCCCCATGCAGATGAGTACATCTCCAGAGAGTAGGGGGGTTTCACCATTAGGTCCAGCAATCAGATTGCCATCGGCGCGGCGAATTGCCAAAACTAATGCCCCGGTTTGCGATCGCAAATGGGCTTCCCGTAGGGTTTTTCCAATAAAAGGACAGCTTGAGGGGTCAATCAGAAACTCTTCCATGTAAAATGAACGATCAGCCCCGGTGATAATCCCATCGACAAAGTCCATCACCTGGGGTCTCAGGGCAGCTGATGCCATGCGTTTACCCCCGGTGATGTAGGGAGACACCACAGCATCTGCACCCGCACGTTGAAGCTTTTTCAAGGCGTCTTCCGAACTCGCCCGGGCGATGGCGCGGATTTTGGGATTGAGGGTTTTGGCAGAGAGGATGGTATACAAATTTTCCGCATCAGAGGGTAGCGCCGCCACCAAACAAATTGCCTTGTCGATACTAACCGCCTGTAGGGTACTATCCAAAGTAGCATCCCCTTGGACAACAATGTAACCCAACTCCCGCGCCTCTTCTATCTGATCAGCTTGAGAGTCGATCGTGACAAACGGAATCCCCTCAGCCTTAAATTCTAGGGCAATCTGACGCCCTGTACGACCAAAGCCGCAGAGGATATAGTGGTTGGTTAAGGTATCAATCAAGCGTCGTCGTTGCCTCAGTCGAATTCCTTGTTGAAAGTACCCTTGAATCAGGGCTTCTGTAAAGCGATTGACAATATAACCAATGGCGATAAGACCCATTAAAATCAGGGAAATGGTGAACAGGCGTCCGCGATCGCCCAGAGGATTCGTCTCTCCATAACCAACCGTCGCCAGAGTAATGATCGTCATGTAGGCAGCATCTGACCATGACCACCCTTCCACCAGTTTGTACCATAGCGTACCAATGAGAGCGACTCCCAAGAGGGCAAGCCCACCACCAATCAGTTCTTTCCGCAAACGTTGATATTTCTCTTCTAGAGTTGAGTACACGCAGATGAATGATTGATAAATGTTCCCATCATTAAGCTATTTTCACAGTAAAATAAAATTTTTGCATTGCGTCCCTGGAGTAGAAAGAACGGATGTTCATCCCAAAAATCGGTAAGCTGACCTGTTTATGCCTGAGTTTATTGATCCTGTTAACGGCTTGCAATCTTCCAGGAGAACAGTCAAACCCAACCGTGACACTCATGGGTACGCTAACCGGGAAAGGCATTCAAGAAGTGCAACAAGTGGTAGCCCCATTTACCGAGGCGACGGGGATAAAGGTGAAGTATGAGGGAACGGATGCGTTCACCACGGTTTTACCGGTGCGGGTTGACGCCGGAAATCCACCGGATCTCGCCCTGTTCCCCCAACCCGGTTTAATGGCAGACTTTGCCAAAGATGGGAAGCTGATACCCATTGAACAAATTTTGTCGCCCACCCAATTGTCAGAAGCCTTTTCTCAGAACTGGCTCAACTTAGCGCGGGTTGATGATACCCTCTACGGTATCTGGTATCGGATCTACCTGAAAAGTTTGGTCTGGTATAGCCCAGCCGCCTTTGCCGAAAAGGGGTATCAAATCCCCACAACCTGGGATGAAATGATGGCATTATCTGACCAAATTGTGGCAGATGGGGGCGTTCCGTGGTGTATTGGTTTCGGCAGTGGTGAGGCAACGGGTTGGGTGGGAACCGACTGGATCGAGGATATCATGCTGCGAACCGTGGAACCCCAGGTTTATGATCAATGGGTGAACCACGAAATTCCCTTCACTCATCCAGCGGTTAAGAATGCCTTTGAAAAATTTGGTACGATTGCTTTAAATCCTGACTATGTGGTCGGGGGTAAAACGGGTATTCAGAGTATTTTCTTTGGGGATTCACCTAAACCACTTTTCGAGCAACCGCCTGGATGTTATATGCATCACCAAGCCACGTTTATTTCCTCGTTTTTCCCCGATGATGTGGTGTTGGGAGAAGATGTTGATATTTTTATACTTCCCAGTATTGAGCCAGACTTAGGTGTGCCGTTGTTAGTGGGAGGACAAATCATCGGCATGTTTAATGATACCCCAGAAGCACGGCAGTTAATGGACTATTTAGTCAGTGTCCAACCCCATGAAATTTTAGCCGGAATCAAAGGCTCCATCTCACCCCACAAACAGGTTAGTTTAGAAGTGTATCCTGATCAGGTGACTAAACGTCAAGCGAAACTCTTATTATCTGACGATGAACTCATCCGCTACGACGCTTCGGATCTGCTTCCTGGAGCCGTAGGCACGGGGACATTCTGGACAGGTATTATAGATTATGTTTCCGGGAAAGATTTGGATCGAATTTTGCAGACTATTGAGGCAAGTTTGTCGGATGCAAAAGCTGGTAAGTAGGGGCTGCTGAATAAGTCTTGTGGTGGGGGTAGGAAGCAGGGGGAGCAGGGGGAGCAGGGGAAGCAGGGGGAGCTGGGGGAGCTGGGGGAGCTGGGGAAGCTGGGGGAGCAGGGGGAGCTGGGGAAGCTGGGGAAGCTGGGGAAGCTGGGGAAGCTGGGGAAGCTGGGGAAGCTGGGGAAGCTGGGGAAGCTGGGGGAGCAGGGGGAGCTTGAAGGATGCTACCCGATTTCCTTGAATCAAACCCTGTTTCAATAAAGATCAAAGTATTGATGGGTTTTGCGGTTTTGGCTTTGTGCAGCAAGCCCTATGGATGAAAATAGGAATAAATATCTTCGGCTAAACGCGAACCAATTCCCGGAACTTCAGCAAGCTGTTGTACCGATGCTTCTCGAATATAATCAATGGAACGAAAATGTGCCAATAGCTGTTTTTGACGGGCAAATCCTAATCCGGGAATTTCATCTAAGCGAGAACGGCGTAATGTATTACTGCGTTGCTGGCGATGGAAACTTACGGCGAAACGATGCGCCTCATCGCGTAAACGCCTTAATAATTGTACCCCCGGTTGTTCAGCATCTGTGGGGAGGGGAAAGGATTCACCGGGGAGAAAAATTTCCTCCCGTTGCTTGGCTAAACTTACCACTCGAACTTTATCCAACAGGTTCATATCCTGTAATACCGCAACCACGGCGGAGAGTTGTCCTTTACCACCATCAATCATAATTAAATCGGGAAAATCATTAGAGATTCCCTGTTCTCTGGAAAGGGCGGGTTTAGTTAGGTTATCGGTTTGTGGCGAAATGGTATCAGTCAAACCCGCCCCTACATCGGGGTTTTCCTGGTGGTTGGAAAGGGCGGGTTTAGTTAAGTTATCGGTTTGTGGCGAAATGGTATCGGTCAAACCCGCCCCTACATCTTTATATTGGCGAAAACGGCGACGAATGACTTCTGCTAAACTGGCAAAATCATCGGAATGACCAATGGTTACTGTAGGATTTTTAATCTTATAGTGACGATAATGTTGCTTCGCTGGCGTCCCATTAATAAACACCACCTGAGACGCTACTGGATTCGCCCCCTGAATGTGAGAAATATCATACCCTTCAATCCGATGCGGTAAATCCGGTAAATCCAAAATTGCGGCTAAATCCTGCATCGCTTTAGTATTGCGGTCAGCGAATTTCTGCGTCCGTTCCAACTCATACTTCGCATTCCGTTCCACCATTTCAATTAATTCGGCTTTGGTTTGGCGTTGGGGAACGATAATTGTCACTTTCCGCCCTTTTTGTTCACTTAACCAATCTGCCAATAACTCGGTATCGGTTAACTCATGCTGGACTAAAATTTCACTGGGAATTTCTACAGCGTCAACAGTTTGATAATGGTCTTCTAATACCCGTTGTAAAATTGCCCCTAGTTCAATTCCCCCTGATGGAACTTCAGCAAAAAATCCCAATCGTCCAACTAATCGACCGGCACGAATCTGGAATAATTGAATACACGCATGATCGGCATCTGCCGAAAGCGCGATCGCATCCCGTGATACGGTATCATCGGGTAGGGCAACTTTTTGGTCAGCACTCAGGGCGTTCAACCCCTTTATCTGATCCCGAATTTTCGCGGCTAACTCAAAGTTCAGCGCTTCCGCTGCTTGTTCCATAGTCCGAGTTAGAATATCAATCAGTTCCCCCGTTCGCCCTTGAAACACCATCGCTATTTTTTGCACGGTATGGCGATACTCCTGCGGTGAAACAAGCTGTTGACAAACCCCCGGACAACGCCCAATATCATAGTTCAGACAAGGGCGGTCTTTAAACAAGGGACGAGGGCGCTGACGTTGGGGGAAAATCTGCTTGAGTAGGTGTAATGTGCTTCGCAGTAACCCGACATCCACATAAGGACCATAATAGCGATCCTTTTCCTTTCTCAGGTTACGCTTGCGGGTAATAAAGATACGCGGATAGTCCTCTGACCAAGTAATACAAATATAGGGATATTTCTTATCATCTTTGAGCAGCACATTAAAATACGGCTGATGCTGCTTGACTAAATTCGCTTCTAATGCTAATGCTTCGGCTTCCGTATCGGTAACAATAAACTCAATCTCCGCCACCTGACGCACCATCATGGCGATACGGGGACTCAGGGGTTGGGTGTTACGGAAATAGGAACGAACGCGCGATCGCAGTTTCTTTGATTTACCAATATAGAGGATGCGATCGCTCCCGTCACGCATTAGATAAACCCCAGGTTCTGCTGGGATTTCTTTCAGGCGACGTTCTAGGCGATCGGGATTATTGACTAGAGGGGTTACTTTAGTCGAGGATATCACAGATACTGATCATCTCGCTTACTCATCTTAATCTATATGATAAAACCTTTTTTTAATTCATGAGACCAGGAACATTTCATTAGGACAAGAGGTCAAAGCGGAAGTCTGACAATTCAAATGCTTAATCTTTTAATATCTTGTCACAACTATTAGGAGTTTTCTCAATGAAAAAACTACTCATGATTGCCGCCAGCCTATTTATAATATCAGCAGAATCGGCTCAAGCTTGTAGTTGTATGCGAGCTACCCCTGAGCAACATTTTGAATCGGCTAATGCTGTCTTTTCGGGTCGAGTTGTTAATGTGATCACTCCCCGCCGAACTCACCAACGTCCCCAATTCTCTTTCCCGCAAAAACGAGTCATGTTTGAAGTGTCCGACGTTTGGAAAGGACAAGAAAGACGCCGATTAATGGTGATGACATCCGATTCCAGTGCGAGTTGCGGTTTCAATTTTACGGAAGGAGAATCTTACCTCGTCTATGCCTCACGTTCAGATAATCGCTTAACCACATCCCTGTGTAGTGGCACAAAACTATTAAGCCAAGCCCAAGAGGATTTAAGCATGTTAGAAGACCAAGAAATCCCATCCAATACTGTTGCGTTTGAAACCTTAGAAAAAAGCTGGAATAGTGGACTAGCAGAACCCTTTGAGACAGTCATTCGCGATCAAGCGACATGGGAGCAATTTTGGGCGAATCTTCATTCAATTGATAGACCAACGCCATCTTCTCTAAATGTTGACTTTACTGAAAACATGGTGATTGGAGTTGGACTAGGGAATAAACCCAGTGGTGGCTATAGTGTTGAAATTAAAGATATTCTGATCAAGGATGATAAGCTGGTGATTAACGCTGTGGAACAGCAACCGGGACGGAACTGTGGCACAACAATGGCAATTACTCAACCTTATCACCTAGTTACGGTAGAACAATCCGATTTACCCGTTAAATTTAACCGTCAAACTGAGATAGTGAACTGTGAGTAATGTCAAGAAATGAAACAGGGAATAGGGAATAGGGAATAGGGAATAGGGAATAGGGAACAGGGAACGGTTTGGGTCTGGTGGGTTACGGCGGATAGAACATTTAACGGTTATTTCTCTGATTAAATATCCGCCTAACCCACCCTACAATTACTGTGAGTAACGTCAAAAAAGGGAATAGGGAACAGGGAACGATTTTTCCATGACTTAAACCCCATTACTCTGCTGTATCAGTCAAAAAGTGTATTCGGTTTGCTCATATCCAGGTTTTTTCTGACGAAAACTCTGCGTCCCTCTGCGCTTACCTCTGCGTCCCTCTGCGTTAAAAAAAATTCCATGCTACCGGACTTAATGTCAGATAGAGAAGGGTCTGGTGGGTTACGGCGGATAGAACATTTAATGATTATTTCCCTAATTAAATATCCGCCTAACCCACCCTACTGGTGTGGCACACCTTATTTAATGAATTAAGCATTAGCCCGGAAACTGTAGGGGCGCAAGGCTTGCGCCCGATTCAATGGTGAAATCTATTCAACAATTTTAGCTGTGTCAGTCCACTACAATTACAATAAAGTAATTAGGGCTTAATCAAAGCGTTTTCTATCCTGTTTTCTATGAATACCCCAGCGCACATCATTATTAATATGCTATGCCTAGGACGTCAGGATACTTCCAGTATTCTCACTCCAGTCATCATCGGTGCATTACTCCCTGATGCCCCGATGTTTGTGTTTTACTTTGTGGAAAAAGTGATTAAGGGGACACCGGAAATGACAATTTGGCGAGAAGCGTATCACCAAGAAAACTGGCAAAATTTTATTGATATTTTCAATTCTATTCCCCTCATTGTCTTTGGCTTAGTTCTTACAGGCTGGTTGGGTTCCCAGATTGGCATAGTCTTTTTCTCCAGCATGTTTTTACATATTGTCGGTGATTTTCCGCTGCATCATAATGATGCCCATCGGCATTTTTTCCCGTTTTCCAATTGGCGGTTCCAGAGTCCGGTTTCCTATTGGGACCCGAATCATTATGGCACTATTGTCACTATTCTGGAAATTCTCGCTGTTATTATAAGCTGTGTTGTGCTAGTCCAAAGTTATCAATCGATGACAGGTCGAATTAGTGTCGGGCTAATTGGGGTTTCCTATTTAGCCTATTTTATTTATGTTTTTACGGTTTGGGTTTAGAGTTGATAATCAGCATTACTCTTCTACCCTTGTAATTCACTCAATCACCTCAATCATTGCTGAAAATGCCGCTAGCTTCTGGGTATCTACGCCACGAATCCCGCGTGAAATTTTAATCCCAGCCCCACGGGAGTGGCGATCTAAATCATTGACAAATGCTTCCATTACTTCAACGGGTTCATCTTCGGCTAACAGTAAGGGTTGACGAAAATCGGCTTTTACGGTTCGGGCAATTTTCTGCACGCCCTTCAGCGCATCCCGCAACGGTTCTGTACTGGCTAATACTAATAGTTCCACAAAACCAACTCCGTCTAAAATAAAGTGAAAATCATCTTCTCGCGGTGGATTACTTTGAGGGGGTACAATTAAATGCTGTCCGGGTGTGACTAATGCCGCATCTTCTGGGGCATCCCAATAGGGAAATAACACGACAATATCCCCATTAGAACCGATCGCTAATACTCCCACATAGATGGCTTGACTCTCGTGGTTTTGCACCTCTATCTGAATTTCCGTGTTCTGTTTAAAGCTAGTCTTGGCGATGGTTGTGGGAATTACCCCGGCATTTTCCGCCGCCCGACTCCCCGCCCGAATCCCTAATCCGCCGCCCACCACAGGCTGAATCGTCATCGCCACATTTAAGTTAGAGGTATCACTGTTGAGAACTAGATGCAATATCCGCCCCGCCAGTAACGCCTTTAAACGGGGGCGCAGGCGATTAACGGCTGCAGCTACTGACTCTCCCAACATGCCAAAGGAATCGGGAACCGGAATTAATCCCGCCGTAAATACCCCCAAACTGCCCACGGGGGGTAATGGGTTCATTTCTTGGTGTTGCGCCTGAGGGATAGCCTCATTCGTCATCCGCCCGATAATATAATCCACTACAGCCTCTTGATTCATTGGCACCACCGTTACCCGACGCAGCGACTGTAGGGCGGTACGGGCGGCTGAAATATTCTCTCCCAGTGAGGGATGAAGTGCTACCCGTAAGCTTAAATCAGCCGGAACTCCTCGTACTCGTTCACGCATTAACATCCCCTCTCCAGGAATCGCCCGCCCTTGCGATCGCATCTTCCCATACCCCACTAAACCAACCCGTGAGGTTTGTTCCACTTCCCCCTGGATTTGTCCCTGTTGATTAATTAGTGTAAAAATCGCCCCCTGTTGAAATGCATCCAAGCTTTGAGACGAGACTCCCCCCAACCAAAACTCTACGCGATCGCCCTCTATGTTTCTTACCACGGCTTCGGCGGCTGGAGTTGAGGGTTTTAGAAGGTAAATCGGTTCCTGTTCGCGATCGCTCCCTGGCTTCACCTCATAAACTGGATCTTGGACAATACCCGAAGAATTCGCCACATCCTTGGTACTTCGCGCCAAATTCACAAACACCGTACTCAACGGTTCACTCATCGGTTGTTGCCAAAGATATCGCGTCAGCAAATAGGTAAACGCCCCGGCGTGAAACTCCCCGAATGGTGCATCTGTAGCCAATTGGTTCCGCGCCGCCGAACCCAGCGCCACCCCCTTAGCAATCCCCTGCTGACGCCGTTGCTGAAATTGTTCTGGGGTTAAATTCAACCGGGATAACCACTGTTGCTGATACTCAAACTCCTCCTGACTGGCTTGATCATCCCCACCCCCCTGGCGAGATGGAACCGCCCTAACTAAAAAGTTTCCCCGCAATCCTCCCCCAGAATGGCAGCTATCCATGACGACGGTAACGTTTTCTGTGTTTAAGGCGGACATCCACAGAAACAGAGTTCTGCCCATAATATCCCGCGCCTTCCCCGCCTCTTTCCCGGTTTCAATCTGACGATTATTGGGAACTATGGTGCTATTCAAACCATCCGGGTTAATCGGGTTGGGGTCAATCACTCGTGAACCATGTCCAGAGTAGTGAAAAACCACCACATCTCCCGGTTTTGCCTGTTGAATTAAATGGGTTTCAACGGCGTCGATAATGCCTTGACGGGTGGGTTTAATCGGGGTTTCATCGGTCACCATGAGAATATCGTGGGGATTAAACCCGAAGCGTCGCACCAACAATTCATACTGCAACTCCACATCGGTTAAACATCCCTGTAATGTGGGGATAGGGGCGGGATAATTATTCACGCCCACCAATAGTGCCAATTTGCGGGGAGTGCTTTGGGCGAGAACTTGGGCGTAGCGATTTGCTTGATGGATAAAGTCTAATTGGCTCAAACCCACCGTAGCGAGAGTTGATCCGGCTAATTGGAGAAAATGACGGCGCTTGAGTTTCGGCATAATGCAATGCTTCCCTTAATTATCGGTCTATGATCGAGCAAGACAGGTATGGGGGGGCTGACGTTTCCCTGCACCGGGAATTCTGGCAGACAACTACAGAAAGAGCGATCTTGCTTTTAGCAAAAGCTATAATTCTAACCAATCCGGCAGGTTCTCACCCATCGCCGTTCTGGGATAGACAGTTGTTGATAAATTCACCTATCTCTGATTGGCTTTAGGTTATGCACTTATGATTACGTTCTGTAAATATTTCTCAAATCCTTGCCAACGACAACAGATGTAGCTTGCTGGGATAGAGGCGAGTACTACCAATAACGAATAACAAATGACAAATGACAAATTACAAATGACAAATAATGATGAAAAAAGTATTTTTTTTACTCGGTGAACTAAATGACGATGACATGGATTGGATGCTCGCTGTGGGACACCGAAAGGAAGTTACCCCAGGAACCATCCTAATTGAGGAAGGTAAACCCATCGATACCCTGCTGATTCTGCTAGAAGGAACGTTATCGGTATCAGTTTCAGCCTTGCAAGGCAAGACAATCGCTCGATTAACCAGTGGTGCGGTTGTCGGGGAAATGTCTTTTGCGGATACTCGTCCTCCCTCGGCTACAGTTCAGGCGGTGGAAACCTCTCTGATTTTATCCATTCCGCGTCATCATCTCCTGGAAAAACTGCAAAAAGACCAAGGATTTGCCTCACGCTTCTATCGTGCGATCGCGATTTTTCTGTCTACTCGATTACGGGGTACAGTGCGATATCTGGGTTATGCCAAAACCGATTGGCTTAAGGACGAGAATGAGACTGAAGAGTTATCCCAAGAAGTCGTTGATAATGTACCCCTTGCCCAAGCCCGATTCGATTGGCTACTGAGGCGTTTGCGAAATAATGACCATGCGGTGCTTCCAGATTGATGGGGACTCTAGGTGCGGAGGGGTTACAGGTGTAGGGGAGCGGGGGAGAGATTGTCAACCTATGTATTATCGAATACATCTTTGCTGCAAGCCCCTCCCGATTTAAAGTTTAGCCTTTATTCCTTTATTTCTGTTGGCTGGAATTCTCTGGCGTATCAACCTTGGGTACAATGTCAGGACGATCTTTATTTTCCCAACCGGCTGGACGCTTGGAGTTATACCAGGCGATAGAGCCGAGGACAACAGCGGCGATAAAGCCGATCACATAGACCAATGTAAACGAGAATGGAAATTCAGAAGCTTGAGCCGCTCCTGCTTCCATCAATAAATTCAAATACATAGATTCACTCCTTATCCTATTTTGGCTATCCTATCAAAACTTTCAGGAGTATCTATCACCCCTGAGACCGAATTGCACTCAGATGGGGGAGATGGGGGAGATGAGGGAGATGAGGGAGATGAGGGAGATGGGGGAGATGGGGGAGATGGGGGAGATGGGGGAGATGGGGGAGATGAGGGAGATGGGGGAGATGGGGGAGATGAGGGAGATGGGGGAGATGGGGGAGATGAGGGCGGGTTTTGAACCAACGTTATCGTCAATAGTGAAACGAAAGTCCCTAAACCCGCCCCTACACATCATGTCATGCTCTTGAAGGTCGTGAAGGAAAACCTTACTCCTCAGACGCAGGAGGAGCAGTGACTGGTGCTGGTGCAGGTGCTGGCGCAGCCGGAGCGGGTGCTGGTGCAGCTTTGCGCGAGGCTGGAGGCGCTGGGGGCGGTGCCATAGGCGCTGGGGCTGGTGCTGGGGCTGGCGGAGCCGAAACCGCTGCAGGTTGAGCTGGGGCTGGGGCTGGGGCTGGTGGAGCGGGTTTGGGTGCAGGTGCAGGTGCTGACCGTCTGGGTGGTGGGTTGCTGGGTGCTGTGTTGCGAACCGGGGCTTGGCGACGGGAGGAACGGGCGGGTGCAGGTTGGCTCCTAGTGTTACTGCGACTACTACTGCGGCTGTTGGTTGAACGTCGTGGGGTATAACTACGACTGGTGGAACGAGAGGTTGAGCGTCTGGTGGTCGAAGCGCGGCGGCTTGTCCGTCTTCTGCTAGATTGAGTCTGGTTTGTCTTCTTGGTATAGGTTTTTTTCGGCTCGATTGGCTTGGCTTCAATCGTCCCTTCCCGACCATCGAGTTTATCCGGTCGATCCGGAAAGTCTTCCGCCCTCATATTTTCGACGGCTTCTTCCATGAACTCATGCCAAGTAATGGCGGCGGTGCTACTTGCTCCCCAAGTCGGTTTATTATCATCATTACCCAGCCAAACGCCAGTCACCAGTTGGGGAATATACCCGATGAACCAGAGGTCACGGGCTTCGTCTGAAGTGCCTGTTTTGCCCGCTACGGCGCGATCGCGTAACTGAGCGTTCCCCCCTGTTCCGGAGGTTACCACATTGCGAAGCATCCAGGTCATAATGGCGGCGGTGTCTTCGTCTATGGCACGCTCGCGTTGGATCTGTTCGCGATAAATCACCTTACCCTGTCGATCCAGAATGCGGCGAATCCCATGGGGGTGGACATGTACGCCTTGAGTGGCTAACGTGCCATAAGCACTGGTCAACTCCAGTAAATTCACTTCTGACGCCCCCAACGCCAAGGAATAGGTTTTGTTGAGGGTCGATTTAATGCCCATTTTCTCGGCAATTTCCACTACCGGGTCCCAACCCACCTTGATTAAGGTTTTCACTGCCACAATGTTAACCGAATTGGTCAGAGCATCCCGAATCGAAGTCCAACCGCGAAAGTTTTCACTATAGTTCTTGGGTTCATAACCATCAACGACAAAGGGGGCATCCTGATAACTTTGATAGGGAGAGAAACCTGCCGCGATCGCGGTTGTGTAAACAAATGTTTTAAATGTCGAACCCGGTTGGCGTTGTGCCTGCGTCACCCGGTTAAATTGCTGATCTAAAAACTCCTTACCCCCAACCATGGCTTTGATTTGACCATTACGCGGATCAATTGCCACTAATGCGGCTTGTTCAAACCGTTGGTATTTGCCATAAGTTTCTATGGTTTCTGCCACCGCCGCTTCTGCTGCTACTTGCCACTGGGGATTGAGGGTGGTTTCTACAATCAATCCCTTTTTACCCAAAACATCGGCGGGAACATATTTCGGCAGTTCCTGTTGAATATATTCGGTAAAATAAGATGCTTGTCGGTCTAAGCGCTTGGGTTGGCTGCGCTTTGTCCGGAGAGGAGTCGCGATCGCGGCGTCTGCTTCCCCCTCAGTAATATACCCATTTTTCTGCATCCGGCGCAGCACCACATTCCGCCGCTCTTGGGCTATTTTTTTATTAATAAAGGGAGAATACTCGCTCGGTGCGGGTGGCAATGCTGCCAAGGTTGCCATTTCCGCTAAGGTCAATTCTGTGACGGGTTTACTAAAATACACCCAAGCTGCATCCGCGACGCCATACGCCCCAGACCCCAAATACACCAGATTCAAATAGCGCTCCAAGATTTGATCTTTCTCCAAATCTTGCTCTATTTTTTGCGCCATCCGCATTTCTTTGAGCTTGCGCCCTAGGGTTTGTTGCTGATCAAAATAGACAATCCGTGCCAACTGCTGGGTAATCGTACTGCCGCCTTCCACCACATCTCTGGCTAACAGATTCGAGAACGCTGCCCGGACAATCCCTTGGTAATCCAGTCCACTATGATTTTCAAAGCGTTGGTCTTCTATCGAAATAAACGCTTGTTTCAGCCTGTCCGGAATTTCCCATACTTTCAGATTATCGTGAGTCGCTGGTCCAATTTGCTGGAGGATTGTACCATCAGCGGCTTTTACGGTAATCGTCTCATCCCGGATATAGGTCAGCACATCATCCGTGGACTCTGGTAAGGTTTCTTCCAGGGCTTGCCAACCCAAACCGAAAGCGATCGCACCACCACTGATCCCCACCATTCCTATCCCCACCCAAAACTTACGCCGACGATAGATAGGAGGGGGTCCGACAAATGACTTAACCAGGGTACTCGGAATTCCCTTGATCCCATTTATCGTCACCGTTACACCCCGTCGGCATCGTCTCACCAGACCTACCCGTGGTGACGGTTTTGGCTGGGAGTCTGGTTGAATCTGATCCTCTGAGGCAGCCTGGGTTGGTTGTTCCGTTACCGCCTCCGAATTCAACTGACTTGATGGATCTTCGTGCTTTGGGATAGAATTTGACACTTGAACTCCTCAATTAAACCACAAGCCGCCATGACCTTTTGCTTATTTTAGGGCTTGGGATCAAAATTTGCCGGATGGATGAAGCCAAGCTTCCTTCTCAGTAAAATCCCGATGCGTAAGACTTGGCAATCTAGCGTCATCCTAGCATCGCTTTCGTTGGCGCTGAGGTGTCCCAGGCGTGCAATCGATTTTGTCTGCCAATGGTTATCATTTTTTGTTTTTAAGCGGTTTAAGTCACTCCAGCGCTCAAATTGTATCTCAACTATTGGAAAAATCCCACCGTACCCAGGGATACTGGGATTAGGGCAAGTTCCGACAGAGGCGATCATTGGGGTGATTTCACTCTTTCTCGTTAACCCAACCCTAGCGCGATCGCATGAATTATTTATCCCGTAGGGTGCGTTAGGCGCTGGCTTGGGTTTAGTTAAAAAATTGAGGATTTTATCGCCGTAACGCACCGTTTTCGGTTGGGATAGTGCGTTACACTTGCGTTTTCACACCCTACAGCGATCGCACTTCTATTTTTACCCATTTATTACGATAGAGGCTTGACTTTGGCTAATTTCTTAGGTACTTATTGATATTAAGGTTTAAATGCCGAACAGCTTACTCATCACTTCAAAAACACAGAGTACACAGATAAGGAAATGGCACAGACAGAACATTGAATCGTGAGGGACACAGATTCACACAGACAACTAACTAATTTCCCCACAATCATCTTTTTCTCTTTTGCCTCCCCAGAACTAACGTTTCTGTGAAATCAGTGCTATTAACCCCCCAACGCCCCACCCTTACCCTCTCCAAAAATCCGTGAAATCAGTGTGCCAGATTCTTACAATAGAAAGGCACAAACCTCATTGCCACAAAACGCTGCTTGTGACTGCTTCTGCCTTTACCGCTGAACGCCTACTCTTTACACCCACTACCCCAGAAATCGATGCTATTCCCACCATCTTTGCCTTCCCCAATGACTACACCGTAGGTATCACCAGCTTAGGTTATCAGGTGGTTTGGGCAACCCTAGCCGAGCGATCTGACCTTCAGGTGAGTCGCTTGTTTACCGATTGCCATGAACCGTTGCCCAGACAAGCCGAATTACTCGGTTTCTCTGTATCATGGGAACTCGATTATGTCAACATATTGACCCTGCTAGAATCCTTAGAGATTCCGGTACGATCCGCGCCACGGGATGATCACCATCCCCTCGTGTTTGGTGGCGGACCCGTACTAACCGCCAACCCTGAACCCTTTGCTGATTTCTTTGATGTGATTTTGTTAGGGGATGGGGAAACCCTATTAGGGGATTTCATTGACGCTTATAAACAGGTTCGCCACGCTGATAGAACCGAAAAATTGCGGCATTTAGCCCAAGTTCCAGGGATATATGTTCCCAGTCTGTATACCGTAACCTATCAGGATCAAACAGGCGCGATCGCATCCATTCAACCAGTTGATTCCCAGATTCCCGCCACCGTCACCAAGCAAACCTATCGCGGTAATACCTTATCCGCCTCCACCGTTGTTACCGAAAAAGCCGCTTGGGAAAATATTTACATGGTGGAAGTGGTACGCAGTTGCCCAGAAATGTGCCGTTTCTGTTTAGCTAGTTATTTAACCTTGCCCTTTCGCACGCCGAGTGCAACCGATTCTTTGATTCCAGCGATTGAACGCGGATTAAGGGTAACTAAGCGGATTGGCTTACTGGGGGCGTCGGTGACTCAACATCCAGAGTTTGAAGTCTTGCTGGATTATCTGGCAAAACCGGACTATGATGATGTCCGCTTGAGTATTGCTTCCGTGCGAACTAATACCGTCACGCCCAAGCTAGCCGAAACCTTATCGAAACGAGACACGCGATCGATTACCATTGCCGTGGAAAGTGGTTCGGAACGATTACGGCAAATTATTAATAAGAAATTGCATAATCAGGAGATCATCCAAGCGGCAATTAACGCCAAGGCTGGGGGATTAAAGGCACTCAAGCTGTATGGGATGGTAGGTGTTCCCGGCGAAGAAATGTCCGATGTGGAACAAACCGTAGCCATGATGCAGGCGATCAAAAAAGCCGCCCCAGGTTTGCGCTTAACTCTGGGATGCAGTACCTTTGTTCCCAAAGCCCATACCCCCTTTCAATGGTTTGGCGTGAATCCCGCCGCCCAGAAGCGGTTAAAGTATTTGCAGAAAACCTTGCGATCGCAGGGGATTGACTTTCGCCCGGAAAGCTATAACTGGTCAGTAATTCAGGCATTAATATCCAGAGGCGATCGCCGATTGTCAGAGTTATTGGAATTAACGCGGCATTATGGCGACTCCGTGGGAAGTTTTCGGCGGGCGTTCAAGCAGTTAAAAGGCAAGTTGCCAGAATTGGATTTTTATGTACATGATAATTGGTCAACAGAGCAAATACTGCCTTGGAGTCATTTACAAGGGTCTTTACCTCAAGGTACATTATTAAAACATTTGGATGCGGCGATGTCTATTAGTCATTAGTCATTCGTCATTCGTCCTTTGTTTATGTCCTTCGATAACTCATGCAAGATTTAAAAGCTGAACTCGCCCAATCTGTCGATGAAGCCGCCTGGGATTGGCTGGTTCCTCACGCTAAACGAGATGTGGTGATCGTGGTGAAGCCAGAGTTAGATATACTTGATGTTGGAGTCGCGATCGCGAATGACGATACCTTGTCTGTTCAGTCTTGGATTAGTCACCAACAGCTTCACAAACCGTTTGCTAATCAATTAGTCGATTGGAATAGCGATCAAAGTAAACGTTTTCAAGCTTTGATTGTACAACCCTATGTTTTAGTGAAAGAACTCGCCGCCTAAAACATTGCTGGGTTCAACCTCAATAAACGGTTATGTTCCAGACGTGTCATAGAACGTCTGTACCAAGCCATTGTAGGGGCGGGTTTAGGGACTGTAGGGGCGGGTTTAGGGACTGTAGGGGCGGGTTTAGGGACTGTAGGGGCGGGTTTAGGGACTGTAGGGGCGGGTTTAGGGACTAAGGTCAGCTATTGTTGAAATAACGGAACAACAAAACCCGCCCTCCTCACCACTAACGGAACAACAAAACCCGCCCTCCTCACCACTAACGGAACAACGGAACAACGGAACAACGGAACAACAAAACCCGCCCTCCTCACCGATAAATGAACTCTCATAAGTTCTATTTTTTCAGGAAATTGGATGTCTGACCCAGAGTAGCGCCAGTATGTCCAGTCGTCACCCACAATAACGCTCTTGCACCATCCCGCAGGGATTTCTCAATCGGTTCCGGATTACGTCCTAACGACACCGGGACAGGTTTAATCAAGATCCCGCGACTGCCAAATACAATTTCACCAATTACCTGCGCCCGCAGCATGTGATCGTCCGCTGTAATCAAATAGACGCCATCGATACCTTGGGCTTTCAACTCATCCACCAACGTCGTAAAATTTGTCACCGTATCGGTAGCGCGGCGATCAATATGGAGGCGGTTACGGGAAATTCCGGCTTTGGCGAATACCTTTTCGGTGTACCAGGATGGACTACCGGAAGATACCCAGATATGGAGATCCGGATGCTGCTGGGCGAAATCCGCCGCAAACAGTTCTCGTTCTTCTTCTCCCCCTAAAACCAAAATAGCTTCCGGCTGGATCAAATAACTTTGAATTTGCTTATAGCCACAGAATAGCGAAACCGCCAAAATCGGCATCAGCCAGGATAATAATCTAACCTTAGAGCGCCGCGATCGCGAAAACAAGTATCGCCGTTGACGCACAGAAATCCTCAAAAGCATGAATAAACAGATGAATCAGGTGGTATCAAGGAGGAGCGCTCTTTTAGGCGGAACCTGGAAATCCCCCAACATAGCAAGATACCAGTCTAAAGGTACGCTTAACCGCAATGCAATCCATTACTGGAAAAGTTCTACGATCCCCTCAAAACTTTCCACTCTAACCCTCTGTTAGTCCGTACAGATTTTGATACTCTCCAACTTCCAGACGCGCCATGGCACGTCTCTACATGCTCCTGGAGCAATCTCAGCCGAAAACTTTTCGGTCTACTGATATTCTATTAATGACGGGACTGGCCGGATTCGAACCGGCGACCTAGCGCTTCAGATTGGTGTGAGTTTCCTCACTCTCTGGACTATCCCTTCACCTTTGGCTTGTCGCCTTTAGGTGGTAGCCGTTCTGTTTAAGGACGTTTGTATTTTATAGAGCATACTGTCGTGGATGTAAGGACGAATGAACGCTAAAAACCGTTTTCCTTCCTTCGTTCCCATTCGCAGACGATAAAGTCCTTTGGCTTTACTTAACCCCCACTTAAATCCCCAAACCTCGGCAAAATAAGCAACAATGATCTCATTTTGTTCTTTAGAGAGATAAGTATTCAGCTTAAGCGTTAAAGCGTGAACCTTTCCGTCTTTTTTTGGGAAGGACTTAGACCCATCATCCATAAACCAAATCGCTATTCCCTGGGGGGTTAAGACATTCAGGAACGTTCGCGTGATTGTTTTCGTTCCCGCTTGATAAAGCTTCTTAACTAAGACCCGTGTCAGGGGAATCAACTTGGGGTCTAGGCGAATTTGGTCATAGCCCTTTGTTGTACTCCAGCGTCGGAGACTGACTGATTTACCAGTTATTTGTTCGAGAAGCTCTTTTTTAAATAAGAGATACTCCTCATGCTTGGATGAATTCTGGATAAAGAAATTTTGTTGATTTCTTTTTCCATCACCTAATAACAGTCCAGCCAGAATACCGCGTTGCTCTACTTTCGATGAGACATTGTAGTCCATCTTTTATTGATGTCCTTAAACCAGTCTCTGCACCTTCCGATTCCTTTTTAGAGTGGAGTTTTGCCAGATTGACTTAAACTCAAACGAATCGGCTTGGCTCAAGATTACCGTATCTGGGATCAGACTTAGGCTTCCTTGAATTTGACTACATTCACTCGTCAGGTTTCCCTGGCGGTGCCCGATTTTTCAGGAGGCGCTTGCTCTATCCATCTGAGCCACAGCCCCATTTCAACTCAACTATTATACCCAATCCTTTCTCTCTAGTCATTTGGTCGGGGCGGGTTTTGCAGCTAAGCTAGGGATAACAATCAATATTAGTCCCTAAACCCGCCCCTACACACAGACGTGCCATGGCACGTCTCCCCCAGCTCCCTCCGCTCCCTCCGCTCCCCCAGCTCCCCCAGCTCCCCCTGCTCAGGAAATCCAGGGCAATTTCGCCTCACCTATCCACGCCTCATCCCAAGGTTCTCCACCCACTTCTAATCCGCAAAGTGAGCTATGGGCGTTGAGAATCGTTTTCGTGGTTCTCCCATGTCGCGATCGCAATTCCAGCGTCAGCTCACCCTGCATGGTATCGCGGCAAATAAAGATTAACCCCTGTTCTGTTGGGGCGCGTAGGGGAGTACCGGGTCGATTGGTTGTACTCGTCAACTCAACCTCATAGTCAGCATTGCGGGCTTGCATTTGCCAGCCTCCCCAGGGCTGAATCTGCCAGCGTACCTCTGAATTCCAGGGAACGAATTCATAAAATTTGCCGTGATAGTGGATACCAATTAATGCGGCGGATTCCATCCACCACAGCACTCCTCGCCTACCGCCCCCCGCCGTGAGTGCTAAGTCGGGTTCATTATCAAAACTGTTGCAATTGAGCCAAAACCACTTTTGCGGAAAGGAACATCCCCAGTTTTTTTCGCCGTAAGCCGGAGCATTGGTAAACTCGTAGCGTTGACCATTCCATTCAATCCAACCCGTCGCCCAGCCGTGAGCCATTAAAATCTGCCAACCGGGTTCAAATATCTGAAAGGACGATAACCAGCCGGCTGTGGATTGCTGAGGCTCATCGCGACTCGCCCAACCATAGACAGGTTCAATTTGATAGCGCCAATGACAGTACTCCCCAGTAGCGGGATCACTAATTTTACCTTGATTCCAGGTGGCGGTGGCTTGATACCCTTGCTGGATGTGATGGTCAAAGGTTAGGGGATCTAGATATTTGGCGGGCATGGCTAAGTCCGTTTTGCCCCAATGTCCTAGGGCTAATGATGGGGGAGATGCCCAAAATTGCTCAACATCTGGAAAAGTACGGCAGAGGTAGCCATCCTCAGGACCCAAAACTTGAGCCGAGCCACCACTGTGGGGTTGACCGCCAATGGGATCTTCAATGGAATACATGAAGCCAAAGGTCTGACCCCAATCGGGTAAGGTGACTCGATAGTACCACCCTTCAAAGAAGCGAGAACTACTTCCATCCCAGTGATAGCCGCTATGGGGGGTTTGCAGGAGATTGGCATTCATTCGTTGAGGTAAGGTGAAAGGGGGCAGAGGGAGATGGGGAAGATCAGGGAGATAGGGGAGATAGGGGAGATAGGGGAGATAGGGGAGATAGGGGAGATAGGGGAGAATTTACAAATGACGAATGACGAATGACGATAAAAACTTTACCAAAACTTTATAGAGAATTAGTATCATTCATAAATATTAAGCCATAATGATCTAAAGCACTGGAAGAAGAATAATTATGTCACGTTTTGTTATCAATTTTTAAGATGAGTTAAATGTGCGTGCGGATCGGGGTAGCTGAGCTAAGGTGGCGAATCAAACACCGACTACGAATGGATGGAGCGATCGCGGCGACAAGGTCTTAGACTTAGCCCCAGCCAACTGCTTAGATAAGGTTATATCAAAGATGGTTCAAAACCCTGCTAGTTCTACAGTTTCCCTAGCTGAATTTTCGACACTGACAGAATTGCTGCGCTGGAGGGCGCTACATCACTCAGATAAATTAGCCTATAAGTTTCTCGTTGATGGCAAGCCAGACGGACCCGAACTCACATACACGGAACTTGACCGTTTAGCCCGGGCGATTGGCGCTTGGCTGCAACAGCATAGTAGCCAAGGTGAACGGGCGTTACTCCTCTATCCCCAAGGATTAGAGGTGATTGCTGCGTTTTGTGGCTGTTTGTATGGGGGAATTATCGCGATTCCGGTACCGCCTCCCGATGGGGGACGGATGAAGCGCACGTTACCCAGACTGCGATCGATTGTTCAGGATGCTCAAGCCTCGATTTGTTTAACTACAGGTCGAATTCTGTCTCTGTTGGAGAATGGACGGGAAGATTTTCCGGAATTTGACCAAATGCAATGGCTGGATACAGAAAAGGTGGATCTGAATCTGGCTGACGCATGGCAAGATCCCCAAGCAAGTCGGGATGATCTGGCGTATCTTCAGTACACATCAGGGTCTACCTCTACACCCAAGGGCGTAATGCTGAGTCACCATAACCTGATGTTCCATTCCGGCTCTCTGAATGAAGCCTGCGGCTACAATGCCGATAGCGCCACCGTGACTTGGATGCCCTACTTCCACGATTACGGGTTAGTTCAAGGCATGATCCAACCCCTCTATAACGGTACGCCCTGTTATGTGATGTCGCCCTTCTCCTTTATTAAGCAACCGATGCGCTGGTTAGAGGCAATTTCTCATTATCGGGCAACCCATAGCCAAGCGCCGAACTTTGCTTACGACTTGTGCGTGCGGCGGGCAAAACCAAAACAACTGGCAAAACTGGATTTGAGCAGTTGGCAAGCGGCGGGAAATGCGGCGGAACCGATCAACCCGAAAGTGATGCAGGCATTCTTTGAAACCTTTGAACAATGCGGGTTTCGCTGGAATGCCTTCGCCCCAGCGTATGGACTAGCAGAAGATACCCTGCTGGTATCCAGTAAGCCATTACTAACCCCGCCCGTTCTCTGTATCCTGGATGCGTCCGCCTTAGAAAAAAATCGGATTGTTCCCGTATCCAGCCCCCAAGAGGGGGTGAGGATGTTACCCAGTTGTGGGCGTCTGGTGTGTGAGACTCAAGTGGTTATCGCTAATCCTGATGCATTGACCCAATGTGACCCTGATGAAGTGGGGGAAATTTGGGTGAAAGACCCCAGTGTTGCCCAAGGGTATTGGCAACGTCCAGAGGCGACAAAAGAAACCTTTCAGGCTTATCTGACAGATACTGGCGATGGTCCATTCTTGCGAACCGGGGATTTAGGATTTTTGCGGGATGGTGAACTGTTTATTACGGGTCGGATTAAAGACCTAATTATTATCCGAGGGACGAATCATTATCCGCAAGATATTGAATGGACAGTACAAGCGGTTCACTCCGCCTTGCGTCCGGATTATGGGGCGGCATTTTCGATCGAGGCTGGCGGTGAGGAACGATTGATTACGTTGCAGGAGGTTGAACGTCGAACTCAAGATGTCAACTTTGAACAAGTACTTGGGGATATTCGCCAAGCTATTGCTGAAGAACACGAAATCCCGGCGTATGCGGTTGTCTTAGTTCAACCGGGAACGATTGAGAAAACCTCAAGTGGTAAAATTCAGCGCCGTGCGGCGAGAACCAAGTTCCTGAATGGAGAACTGGGTGTGATCGCGGATTGGAGCGAAAATCCGAAACTGACGAGCAAGTTCCGCACTCTCCAGGGAGAAGTCGATGCGTTGGCGCAGCAATTACAAGTTCCCAAGTCTTAGGGTTGGTGATTGGGGATTGGTGATTGATTAAAGATTGATGGCACCATCTTGGGGCGGGTTTAGGAACATCAGGGTGACAAGTAACGATAATCGTAAAACCCGCCCCTACGAAAAAACACAGAGGCTACAGAGAAATGCATCAACTGAAACAGTATCAAATAGCAGAAGCGCTAGAACGGGATTTGGGAGATCCGGGTCATCCAGAGAGTACGATGTCCTTCAAACGGGTGATGGAACTGGATGAGAGCGAAGAGTTTCCCGAAGCTGAAGTGGATTGGCTTTATAAGTGGAAACTGCAAGATTACTATGTGCCAGAAAACTGTGGTGGCAAGTTTACCTCCTTTGAGGAATTCGTCGCCTTTGTCCGGGTGATGTCGCGGCGAGATCAAACGATCGCGATCGCATTCACCACCATGTTCTGGTCATTCCTTACCTGGATGGCGGGGACAGATGACCAGAAAAAGAAACTATCCCAGTTTATCCGCGAGGAAAAGGGGACAATGTGTCTTGCCTATTCCGAACGGGCGCATGGGAGTGATTTGATTGGCGGTGATGTAACGGCGAAAAAAGTCGAGGGCGGCTATCTCCTCAATGGCGAAAAGTGGCCCATTAACCGCGCCACCCGTTCCGGGGTAACCTTTGTTTTAGCCAAAACCAGTGAAGAAGAGGGCGCTCGGTGTCTCTCCTTATTTATGGTTGACAAACGGCAACTTGACCCCTCTACCTATTACCATCTGCCCAAAATCCTCACCCATGGGATTCGCGCTTCGGATATGAGCGGGATTGGGTTTAAGGATTGCTTTATTCCCGAAGACATGCGGTTAAAGGACGAAGGATCGGGGCTAGAACTAGCACTCAAAGGCTTCCAAATTACCCGGATGTTGTGCGCCGCTTTTTCTCATGGTGCGGCTGACACGGCGATGAGAACCACGCTCAATTTTGCCGTTGACCGGGTTATTTATAACAAAACGGTTTTTGATATCCCCCAACCTCGGCAAACCTTAGTCAATGCCTTTATTGACATGTTGGTTTGTGATTGCGAAACCATTGGTGCAGCCAGAGGGTTTCATATCATCCCCGAACAATTCTCGGTTTGGGCGGCGGTGGTGAAATACTTCGTCACCATCAAACTAGAAGAGGTGATTAACAGTGTTTACGTTGTCCTCGGTTCCCGCTTCTATATGCGCGATGAGCATGACTACGGCATTTTCCAGAAACTGCTGCGGGATAATTCAATTATCAGTATGTTTGATGGCAGCAGTGTGGTGAACCTCCATGCTCTAATTCTCCAGTTTCGCCAAATTGCCAAATATCGCTCCAGACGCAAGCAGAAGACGATGGAGGGGATTCAATCCCGCCTGGATACCATTTTTTCCCTAGAAAAATCCGTCCCGCCCTTTGAGCCAGAAAAACTGGGATTATTTGGTCGCGGGGCTGATGATGTACTGCAAGGGCTAGAAATTGCCTGGGAACAGCTTCAGGAGCTGAATATGGAAGCGGATGTTGACGCCGACGTACTGGAAAAAATTACCACCTTAACTACCATTGTTCTAGAAGAACTCGACGCCTTCGATGAACGCATTGCCAACTCCGGATTTGAACACGGTCATGATCAAGATCCCGAACTCTTTGAACTGGCGAAAAAATACTGCGACTTACACGCCGCCGCCGCGTCAGTTCACACCTGGATTTACAACCGAACTATCTTGGATGATTTTTTTGCTAAGGGAGAATGGTTAGTCTTAGGACTTTATCGCTGCTTACGCCCCTGGCGATCGCTGCCCAATATTGTCCCGAAAGCTTACAGTGAAAATGTGGCACAACACCTGCTGAAGCTGCATCAGGAAAACAAAATGTTTTCCATTGTACCGATTCAACTCGCCCAAACTGACACACAAGAGGAAAAACCCCATGCAAGTGCAGAACTCCAACTCCAAGCCTAATGACGTTATGGTTCAAAGTGACGTAGACACCACCAATCAGTCTGTTGATTCCGTCCAAGCTATTCAAAATTGGATGGTGAATCAACTGGTAGAACAACTATCCCTAGATGCCAAAAACATTGATGTTACCGAACCCTTAACCCGCTATGGGCTTGACTCTATTGATGCGGTAACCATTGTCGGTGAACTCGAAGATTGGTTAGAGGTGGAATTGCCTTCAACCTTGTTCTGGGATTATCCAACAATTCAGAAATCGGCTCAATACCTAGTCGAAGAATTCGATGTTTCAGCCGCATTAAACAACGCCGAACCCGCCGCCCCCTCTGAGACTAAAGAAGCGAAGCCCGAAGCATCGGAAAAATCCGGCAAAGGCTGGGGTGGATTTTGGAAAGGATTGGGAGGGTAGAGACGTAGCATGCTACGTCTGGGAGCTGAGGAAGATGGGGGAGATTAGGGAGATTATGTAGGGGCGGGTTTCACTACTATCTTTTTGGTTACACCCAGATGTAACTAAACCCGCCCCGACTAAATGACAAATGACAAATGACGAATGACGAATGACAAAGGACAAAAAAGGAGGAAGCCGTTAATTGAATTTTTCTGACTTTTCCTTCTGGTGGATTCTACTACTTTACGCCATTCCTTTCTTTGCCATTCGCTATGTTGGCAAATCACTAAAGCTGTGGCGAGACGAGTTGGACACCATCGGGTTGGCGGTAATGTCACTGATGTTGTTCTTAAACGCCAGTCGCTCCAGTTTCGCCATCTTTATTGTTGAAATCGTTTTCAACTACTTCATGGTACGGCTGATGCTGCGGCGTCGTGGCAATGGTGCCAAGCTAATTGCCGCGATTGTAATTATCACCGATATTGCTATCCTCGCCTACCTCAAATACTTAACCTTTTTTGCTGAAGATGTAGTTGGCATTGTCGTACCGGGATTCAAGAACAACTGGGAACAAGGCTTTCCCTTGCCCATCTTTCAACAAATTCCCCCTGGTGTTTCCTTCTACACCTTCCAGATGGTGGCGTTTGTGGTTGATTCCCTCAGACCTAAATATAAAAAACCCATCGCCTTTCTGGATTACATTAACTTTATTGCCTTCTTCCCTCAGATTGTCGCTGGACCGATTGAACGACGGGCTGACTTATTACCCCAAATTCAATCATTTCGGTTTAAATTCACAGCCGAAAACTTTGAGTTGGGATTACGGTGGCTATCCTTGGGCTTCTTTATGAAGTTGGTGCTAGCCGATAATATCGCCCCCTACATTAACTTACAAGAAACCGCCAATCCCTGGATTGTTTGGTTCTTTGCTTACTTATTTACCTTGCGAATCTACTTTGATTTTGCTGGGTATAGTTTCATGGCGCTGGGTGTGGCGAGAATATTGGGAGTTAAACTAACCGTGAACTTTCTGGCACCCTATACTTCTGTCAGTATCCAAGAGTTTTGGCGGCGATGGCACATTACCCTAAATAACTGGTTTCGCGACTATGTGTTTCTGCCCCTAATGGGGTCTAAAAAACAATTAGCCGCTTTCTTTTTATTCATCACCTTTACCTTATCCGGATTCTGGCATGGTGCGGCGTGGAATTTCATTATTTGGGGCGCGTATCACGGGGCGTTACTGTTGCTATTGCGATATACAGGTAGACCTTTTCAACGCTGGATGGGAGCAGGAAAAGTCTCCCGGTTTCAGTTTATATCCTGGGCGCTAACCTTTGGTTCAGTGACGCTGGGGTGTCTGTTCTTTATGGATACAAATATTCTGCGATTACTCGCAAAGTTACGCACGATTGTTACCCCATGGGCGTATTCGTTATCGAATTTAGGCGAATTCTTGAGTTCCTACAGCCTCAACGAAGGCACGGTTTTAATTGTCACGCTGTTGTTGGCAAATGCCGTGTTATTTATGGAACATCTCGCCGTTTGGCAAAAACGGAAGTTTGAATATGAATTGTTACTATTACCTTGGGTATCGCGAGTTTTATTAGGATTAACTATCCTATTCGCGGCGAATCAGCCGTCTGAGTTTATTTACTTTGAATTCTGATGTGGAAACCATTAAAACTGACTAGTTGGATTGCAGTTGCTGCTATCGCGTGGACAATCGGTTATATTTACAACGCCCGCTATGGCGGAGAATTAAGCTGGCTCCGGATGATGTACGAAGACAAAATCGCGTTAGCTGAGGAGAAGGTGGAAGCGCCGCGACGGTTACTGATTACTGGCGGTTCAGGGGCGCATTATACGATTAATTCCGAGTTGATGTCAGAGAAATTGGGAATTCCGGTGTTGAACTTGGGAATCGATGGACCGGTGGGTTTGAATGTGATTCTTCCCAGTATTATTGGTCAAGTTCGTCCCGGAGATATTGTGCTACTGATTCCCGAATATCTCATTTTATGGTCAGAAGATGGATTAGGCGATCGCTCGGCTCAATTTGGTGTGGCGATTGGACGTCCGGGGTTAGGTGGAATTCCCCCGAAACAATTGGCTCAAGATACCCTACTCCTGGGTACAGCCACACTCAGAGGTATCACTAAATCTACGATAGATGTAATCCAAAAAGGACAGATGACGGGGTACTACTCGGATGGAGTGAATGCGTATGGTGATCCCGCCCCAGAAGATGATAAACGCCGCACAGGAGAGTGGTGGGAATTACCGATTAATAAACCCATCACCAAACATGCACTTAAACGGATTGAGCAATTTCGTCAGGAAGTCGAAGCCAAAGGAGGAACATTAGTTCTATCATTACCCTGGGTTTATGCTCGCACCGATGAGAAATCCGTGGAAAATGTGGAAAAAACGGCAGAGGAGTTAGCCAAAATTGCCCCATTAATTTATGACCCAGAGTCTTTAAATATGAAGACGAACTCCGATTTATTTGCCGATACCCACTACCACCTAACCCCTAAATCTCGGACAATTCGTTCGAGGGAGTTGGTGAAGCAACTGAGAGAAATTCCTGAACTGGACTTTAGGAATGAACAATGAACCATGAACCCTCGATTCACATCTGTATTCTCGGTGGGGGGTTTGGTGGACTTTACACCGCCTTGTACCTGCAACGGTTTCGCTTGTTTAAATCACCGAAGTATAAAATTACCTTAATCGATCGCAAAGATCATCTAGTGTTTACACCCTTACTTTATGAACGGGTGACCCAGGAACTGCAAGCCTGGGAAATTGCCCCCCGTTATCGAACCTTAATTGAAAACACAACGGTTGACTTTTGTCAAGGAAATATTCAGTCGGTCGATCTCGAAAAACGCCAAGTGAAGCTGCAATTAGAGACACTATCAGAATTAGGGCAAAATCTGAAAATCCTAAATTATGACTATTTAGTCTTAGCCGTTGGTGCCGAGATGCGCTTAGAGGGCGTACCGGGTGTGGCGACTTACGCTTATCCCTTTCGCACCGTTACTGATGCAGAACGCCTCAACCAACAGCTTAACCAGTTGGAACAGTCGAATTTGCCCCAAATTCGCATCGCGGTGATCGGTGCAGGACCGAGTGGTGTAGAGTTAGCTTGTAAACTGAGCGATCGCTTGCAGGAACGGGGACAGATAAGACTGATTGAACGGGGTCAGCAATTGCTGAAAACCTTTACCCCCTACAGTCAAAAATCCGCCTATCGCGCCTTAACTGCACGTCAAGTACAAATGGATTTTGTAACTAGCGTAGAGGCGATTGAATCGGATCAAATTACCCTGATTAATCAGAACGGAAAAACCCTTATGCCTGTTGATCTGGTGTTATGGACAGTGGGGACTCGTTCAATTGAATGGGTACGCCATCTCCCTTGTCAGCAGAATCCTCAAGGTAAGATACTCACCCACCCTACTTTACAGGTTGTGGATTATCCAGAAGTCTTAGCCCTAGGGGATATGGCAGAAATTCAAGATTATCCAGGTCAACTCCCCAAAACCGCACAAGTGGCTTACCAACAAGCGGATTGTGCCGCCAAAAACCTGTATCGGGCGGTTAGGCGTAAACGGTTAAAGCCGTTCCGCTATTTACATTTAGGCGAAATGTTGACCTTGGGAAAAGGGGAGGCGGTAGTGTCCAGTTTTGCCATGAAGATCAGCGGTCGTTTGGCTGGTATGATTAGACAATTCGTCTATCTTCAGCGATTGCCCACCCTGCGCCATCGCTGGCGGGTGTTGCAGCATTGGGTCGGTCAATGGTTGGTTAATTTAAGGCGACAATTGGCACAGCTATTCTGGAAACGGCGACGAAAAACGGTTCGTTAATTGTCATTTGTCATTCGTCATTCGTCATATTTCATACTTAAGGGGAATTTTACTGACTTAGTATCGAAATTATCGTTTTTTGAGGCAAATCCTAAAATCCCGTGAGGTCTACCGTTTATGGCGTCCAGTGTGCAGAAACCGAAAGGTAAGTGGTTGAGTAAACTTGAACCCTTGTTTGGGTTTGATTTGCGATCGCTAGCTGTGTTTCGTATCGGTGTCGCGATTATCCTGATTGCCGATTTGCTCATCCGTGCCCAGGATATTACAACACTGTACAGCGATGCGGGGGTATTGCCGCGCCCAGCATTGATCGAGGAAATTCTGCATCCCTGGTATTGGTCTGTACATCTACTGGGGGGTCAACCCTTTATTCAAGGCGTTGTCTTTTTGCTGGCGGGGTTAATTGCCGTCGCCCTACTGGTAGGATACCGGACAAGGTTAGCTGCGATCGCGTCTTGGGTGTTGTTGATTTCCCTACAAAATCGGAATCCTACCGTATTATTTGCCGCCGATGACATGATGCGGGCGCTATTGTTCTGGATGATGTTTTTACCCCTAGGGGCGTGTTACTCGGTGGATAGTTCCTTAAATTCATCCAGTAAGCCGTTACCCAAGCGGATTATCACCGGGGCTACATTCGCGCTAACCTTACAAATTTATTACATCTATGCCTTTTCCGCTGCGTTTAAAACAACCAGCGATATCTGGTTTCCCAAACTCACCGCCGTCTATTATGCCTTAAGTTTTGACCAGTACGCTGCACCACTGGGTCAATTCTTGCTGAACTTCCCGCCCCTGTTAGTGTTTTCCACCGTTGCCACATTAATATTGGAGTGGATTGGACCCCTATTTCTATTTATCCCCTGGCGCACCACGTTTTTCCGCTGCGCCACGATTATCACGTTTATCTTGTTACATATTGGGTTTGGCTTGACGCTGCATATCGGCTTGTTTCCAGCATTAGGGATATTTGTCTGGTTGGTGTTTATCCCAACTGAGGTATGGGATGCCCTTTATAAGCGAGTGTATACCCCCGAACGGGCAGGATTGAGGATTTATTATGATGCCGACTGTGGGTTCTGTAAAAAGGTTGTTTATCTGTTGCGAACCTTTTTAATCTTGCCCAAAACCCCCTTACAAACGGCGCAGGATGACCCCTCAATTTATGCCGACATGCAGGAAAAAAACTCCTGGGTGGTTGTAGACTGGCAGGATAACAGGCATTTCAAGTGGGAAGCGATGGCGTATGTGGTGAGTCTTTCTCCGGTCTTTAAACCTCTCGCTTATATTCTCCGTTGGCGTCCTTTGATGGCGGTGGGAACAAAGTTCTATGAGACAATTGCCTCAAATCGTCAAGTTGCGGGTCAATTCACCGCCCCCTTAAAATTTCGTCCGGTGGAAGTCCGTTCTTCGGGACTATTAAACATCGTCACCTTGTTGTTATTGGCTTACGTTACCGTTTGGAATTTCCGCAGTTTAGCTGATGCGCGATCCCTAAAGCAGACACTCGATCCCAATGTTCGTGCCAAAATTGACCGGGTGATGAAGTCAAGGACGCTGAATTCCCTAGACTGGATTAGTCGCCTCTTGCGACTCGATCAATCCTGGAGTATTTTCGCCCCAGCGCCGCCCAGAGATGATGGCTGGCACGTTATTGTCGGTAAACTCAAGGATGGTAGCGAGGTTGACCTTTTGCGGAATGGGAGATCTGTAAATTGGGATAAGCCAACGATTAAGCAGCGCAATGCCCTGTATCCCAATATGCAGTGGCGTACCTACTTCATCAATCTCAATCGCGCGATCGGTAATAAACTTTATCCTTATTATGCTGAGTATTTATGTCGCACCTGGAATGAACAGCATCAGGGAAACCAACAACTAGAAAGTTTAGAAATTTACTTTGTCGAAGAACGGACGGTTCCACCTGGAGAAACTCAGAATTTAGAGAATAAAAATCAGTGGCAGCAACCTTGTTCTGGAGAATACTAGTCAAAACTGATAATAATAAAAACTAATTCAATGAATTAAAAAATGCAAGAAAAGAATCAATCTAAAGACCTCACAATTATATATTTACTAATAATTTTGGCAGTTGCTGCATTACTAAGGTTACTGTTTCTTGGAACTATACCGAATGGCTTTTTCTGTGATGAGGCGTCTAACGCCTATGATTCATATTCAATGCTAAAAACCTTGCGCGATCAGCATGGTACATTCTTACCGTTGTTCTCAAGAGCATTAGATGATTATCGGGAAACTTTATATGCATTTATTACGATTCCTTTTATTAAAATATTTGGACTCAATGAATTTGCGGCTAGATTTCCTGCTGCTTTAATAGGAGTTTTGACAGTCCTAGTTATTTACCATTTAGTGAAAGAATGCTTTGATAGACAGACGGGCTTATTTTCTGCCCTATTACTAGCGATAAATCCCTGGCACATTCAATTTAGTAGAATTGCTTTCAGAGCAATTTTAATCCCATTACTATTTTCTTTGGGATTCCTATTTTTTGTTAAAAGTTTTAGGAAAAATAACTATCTACCTCTAAGTGGGTTGATTTTTGGATTGAGTCTTTATACTTATAGCTCAGCCAGAGTTTTTGTTCCACTTTTTCTAATGGGCTTACTTGTTATTTATTGGCGGCATTTATGGGAAAATAGGAAACAGACATTAATTGCATTAGTATTATTTTTACTTAGCTTTATTCCCCTTTTCAGCTTCTGGATTTCTCCTGAAGGAATGGCAAGAGCCACAGGTTCTGCCGCCACTGGGCTTACTTTCAATCCAGGTACTGTTCTTAGATATTACCTATCTTACTTCAGTCCAGATTTTCTATTTTTCAGCGGTGATCCAATACCCCGTCACAGTCCTGCTAAAATTGGTCAACTTTATTATTTTGAGATAGTAACAGTTATAGTAGGGTTATTTTATTTGTTAAGGGAGCATCACCCAGTAAAACCTATATTACTATTATGGTTGTTTCTCTTAACAGAAAAAGG
This sequence comes from Coleofasciculus sp. D1-CHI-01, assembly GCF_040218875.1. Lineage (NCBI taxonomy): Bacteria > Bacillati > Cyanobacteriota > Cyanophyceae > Coleofasciculales > Coleofasciculaceae > Coleofasciculus > Coleofasciculus sp. D1-CHI-01. Next base: position 17,312 of record NZ_JAVJQP010000184.1, on the reverse strand, counting down.
ATATAAGTGGAAAGAAGTTTATGCCGTTAAGGATTTTCGTGGAATTGAGTATCTAAAATTGATTAAATTAAGTAAAGGTCAAGTTAAAACTTAAAAGTATATTTTGACCTAAAGGCATGAAATTACAATAATATGTCCTAGGTTGCAGGATTAGTTAAGTTTAATTGACTCAAAATCATAGAATTTATAAAATATGCTATTTAATTCCTACGTTTTTATCTTTGTCTTTTTACCGATTACTTTAATTGTTTTCTTTGGCTTAGCCAGATTTAGATTGACTAAGTTGGCTGCCCTCTGCTTAACCATCAGTTCCTTCATTTTTTATGGCTACTGGAATATCGCATATTTGCCCCTATTGCTGATTTCGATTGTCTTGAATCACCAAATCGGCAAAGCCATAGAAAATACTCAACCGAAGGAAAAACAAGCCAAGATTTTACTGTGGCTAGGGATTAGCGTTAACTTAGGGATTATTGCCTATTACAAATATGCGAATTTTTTCCTGTCTTCAATCAATGGCATTCTCAACACTGATCTGATTATTCCCACAATTATTTTACCGCTAGGTATTTCCTTTTACACCTTTACTCAAATTGCATACTTAGTTGATGCCTATCGAGGGGAAACTAAACAGTCGAACTACGACTTGCTAACCTACAGTTTGTTTATCAGTTATTTTCCCCAATTAATTGCTGGACCGATTCTACGCCATGACGAACTCATCAATCAGTTTCGCCAAAAGCGGCATTTCATCTTTTCTCAAAAGAACATGGCGCTCGGCTTAACCATGTTTACTCTAGGACTCTCCAAAAAAGTCTTAATCGCAGATAATATTTCGCCCTGGGTCGCCCCTGTCTTTAATAATCCAGAGGCTGTCAGCTTTATTGAAGCCTGGGTAGGCGCACTGAGTTATACCTTTCAACTCTATTTTGATTTCTCTGGCTATTCGGATATGGCAATTGGTTTAGGGTTAATGTTTAACATCCGCCTACCCATTAACTTTAACTCACCCTATAAAGCCATCTCAATTATTGACTTCTGGCGACGTTGGCATATTACCCTCTCCAATTTCCTGCGGGATTACCTTTACCTTCCCCTCGGTGGTAGTCGTCGGGGACAAGTACGCCGCTATACTAACCTTTTGATTACCATGTTATTGGGTGGGTTATGGCATGGTGCGGGCTGGACTTATGTAATATGGGGGGGATTGCATGGTATGTATTTATCCATCAATCATGGGTGGCGTAAGTTGAATATGCCATTACCCAAGCTATTGGGGTGGATTGTAACCTTTATTGCCGTCATTATGGGATGGGTATTATTTCGCTCTCGCAATCTACCTGAAGCCGTTGAACTTATCCAAACAATGGTGGGAATCAACGGTGTTACATTACCCGGTGAAGCTCAAGGTAAGTTGTCAATATTAACCCAGTTTGGATTACAACTTAAGTCATGGAATGATTTAGCTTATTTACCCCAAGTTAATGGCAGTAAGGCTTTAAGTCTACTCGTGTTAATTGGGCTAACCTTTTGTGTCACCTTTTTACCCAACACGCAGCAAATTTTGCAAAAGCTGAAGCCTCGATGGTGGTGGGCTGTATGGGTGGGAATATTAGCCAGTTTTTCGTTACTCTCACTCAATCGCGTATCAGAATTTCTGTACTTTCAGTTTTAATACATTTGAATCAGCATGAAACTATCTACTAAATCTACCTATAAATCGTCTAAAAAATTGTCTAAATCTAACAGAAAAAAAATATCAAGAAAACCCTATCGTTGGTTTAATTCAATCTTTCTTATCGCTGCGTTAACGCCGTTAATTTCTGTAGGACTATTCAATAGTCTGATTGATCCTTATGATATCTTCAATACGCCCGATATATTGGGGTTTAACACGTCTAAACCTAACAAAGATAAAAACGACAGACTGTTCAAAGCAACAGATATTATCCGGATTAAACCTGTCACCGTTTTTATTGGTTCATCCCGAACAAAACAAGGATTAAATCCTAGCTATAATGCGTTAACAAATAAACAACCTGCTTATAATTTAGCCATTAACGGACCAAATACCTATGAAGTGAGGCGTTACTTAGAACATGCGATCGCGAATCAGCCCAATCTAAAAACGGTGGTATTGGGAGTAGACTTTTTTATGTTTAATGCTTCTCTCATGAATCAACCTACTTTTTCTAACAATAGACTAGAGAAAAAACACATTGCTCTGCAAGATTTTCTAAATTCTACCTTTTCATTAGATGCGCTGTCAGCTAGTCAAGAAACAGTACAGGCAAGTTTGGACAATGCCAACGACAATAATGATTATGGGGAAAATGGCTTTATGCCTAGTGGCAATATCGAACCTGATGCTACAGAATGGAGATTTAATGGCGGAATAAAACTTTACTTTGAACTCCATTCAGATTATAAATTTTCTGATGACTACTTCTCCGATTTCAAAAAAATTGTAGAACTGTGCCAAAAACATGATATAGACTTAAAAGTTTTTATTTCACCCTCCCACGCTACCCAATGGGAAGCCATTCGTGCCACTGGACGTTGGCAAACCTTTGAACAATGGAAGCGAGATATTGTAAACATTGTTCCGGTTTGGGATTTTTCTGGGTACAACAGTATTACGACAGAACCCATTCATGATACGATGCAAAACTATGTCGATAACTCTCACTACACTGAAAAAGTGGGGAATTTAGTCCTTAACCGTATTTTCTCACATAACGAAAATACTGTACCTAATGATTTTGGGGTTTGGCTTACACCTCAAACCATAGAGTCTCACTTGGATAAAATTAATGCGGATCGGGAATTATGGGCAGAAGAAAATTCTGAGGAAATTCAGTTTGTGGAATCCATTAAAAATCAAATAAAATAAGTAGTTGGATAAACAACAATTAATACAATAAGTATTAAAGCAATTCTTAAACTATGCTTAAGTTAATTAAAAAAAAGTTATTCCTGATCAAAGCTATTTTTTGGTTAATAGCTATTATATTAGGCTTGCTACAAGCGTGGTCGAATCGTTATAGCTTATCGACTGGAGATGCTATTTCGTATTTAGATATTGGTGAGGCATACTTTCAAGGAGATTGGCAGCAAGCTGTCAACGGTTATTTTAGTCCTCTGTACTCATTGTTATTGGGGTTAAGCGTTTCTGTACTCAACCCTTCTAGTTATTGGCAGTTTTTTGTGGTAAAACTCGTCAATTTTACAATTTATTTATTGAGCTTAGTTGCCTTTGAGTTACTCTTAAGTGAATTTATCAATTACTATAACATAAAGCTATCTAATAACACCCAAAAACAAACTTTAATTATTCCCGACTGGATCTGGTATGTATCTGGTTACATTTTATTTCTTTGGTCAGCATTAAAGTGGATAGGTATTGATAATGACACCCCAGATATGTGTGTGGCAACACTAGTTTACTTAGCTGCATGGCTAGTATTGCGGGTGTACACCCGGTCAGATCATTGGCTCAACTTTATCGGTTTAGGAGTAGTCTTAGGACTAGGATATTTATCTAAAGCTATCATGTTTCCCATGGCGTTTATATTCCTTGGTACTTGTTTCTTTTCAGTTGGAAATATCCGCCGCTCTTTGCCCCGAATTTCAGTCGCATTTTTAGTGTTTGCCCTGATATCCACTCCTTTTATTGCTGCAATTTCTCAAGCCAACGGCTATCTTACCTTTGGCACAGCAGGCAAATTTAACTATGCCTGGAATATTAGCCCAGGAGGAATTTCAAATCATCACTGGCAAGGTAAACCTCCAGGTAGTGGTATCCCAAAGCATCCCATTAGAACAATCTTCGATAATCCTATCGTTTATGAATTTGCTACTCCTATCGGTGGCACCTATCCGCCTTGGCACAACCCATCCTACTGGAATGCTGGTTTGAAGCCTCAATTTAATCTACAAAAACAGATCGGAGAAATATGGAGTCATGCCTTTGAATATTACCGTATATTTTTCGGCGTTTTAATGTTTAGCTACTTGACTTTTGTTTCTGTTAGCGGTAAATTTGAAACTTCAATCAAAGCGTTGATCGGAAATTGGCGGTTCCTGATTCCCGCTTGTGCTGGATTAGGAAGCCTTTTACTGGTTCATGTTAGACCCAGGCTAATTGCGGCATTTGTTGTCCTTCTGTTTGCTGGTTTTTTTGCCAGTATACGCCTGCCTAATTCTCCAGAATCAAAACGATTAATAGTTGGCATGACAGTGGGTCTATTATTTTTCGCTGGCAGTCAATTTACGACAATAAGCCAAAATGCTGGAGAACCTATTCATTGGAAAATTGCTAACGACTTGAATCAGATAGGACTTAATCCGGAAGAAAAAGTTGCGATTTTGGGAAGATATGGAGTCGGTCATGCTTACTATTGGGCAAGATTAGCCCAAGTGAAAATTATCGCTGAGATTCCTAGCCTGCAACAATTTTGGCAATCCGATGATTCTACTCGCTCTCAAGTCTATAAGACTTTAGAAGAAGCAGGAGCGAGAGTTTTGGTCGAGGAACCGGGAGTTAATTCGCCCTTAGACTATAGGTCTCTTCAAGGTTGGCAAAAACTGAAAAATTCAGATTGCTATATTTATTTTTTATCTTCTGAGGATAGTGATCGACGTGATTGGGAATAAGTCCTAAACTTTTAACAGAAAGCTAAATAATTTAATTTGTTGATAATATTGACTCGGGGTCAAACTCAGCATTGAGCATTAACTATGACAGATTCATTATCATTTAAGGACTATCAATCACCCATCGCTCCATCAAATCCACTGGCGTTATCGGTAGTTGTACCCATTTACAATGAAGTCGCTAGTATACCCCACCTAATTGACGCCGTAGCAACGAGTTTAAAAGCCAATCAGCTTTCCTACGAAATTGTCTGTGTCGATGATGGTTCCCAAGATGGTTCCACAGAACTCCTCCTGGAGTTAGCACGCAGCCGCCCGGACTTAAAAGCGGTGATTCTCCGCCGAAATTACGGTCAAACCGCCGCCATGTCAGCCGGATTTAAACATGCTCAAGGTCGCGTTATTGTGATGATAGATGGCGACTTACAAAATGATCCGGCTGATATTCCCGCCTTACTCGCCAAGATGGAAGAAGGATATGATTTAGTCAGTGGTTGGCGCAAAGAAAGACAAGATGCGGCTTTAACTCGACTCCTCCCCTCTAAAATTGCCAATTTACTTATTGGAAAGGTAACTGGCGTTAAATTACATGACTATGGGTGTTCCCTTAAAGCCTATCGTTCTGAACTGGTGGCGGATATGAATCTCTATGGCGAGTTACATCGATTCTTGCCAGCGTTAGCTTACATTGAGGGAGCCAGAATTAGCGAAATTCCCGTGCGACATCATGCCCGTCGTTATGGTACAAGTAAGTATGGATTGGGGCGAACGTTTCGTGTGGTGATGGATTTATTGACCGTATTTTTTATGAAAAAATTCCTCACTCGCCCCATGCATGTCTTTGGGCTATTCGGCTTGCTTTCCTTCGGCGTAGGATTGCTTTTGGGGCTATATTTAACTATCCTAAAATTAGGGTTTGATCAGCAGATTGGTGACCGACCATTGCTAATTTTAGCCGTTGTGCTGTTATTAGCAGGTGTCCAGTTATTCAGCGTTGGTCTATTGGCAGAAGTTTTAATGCGAACCTATCACGAGTCCCAAGGGAGACCCATTTATCGAGTGCGGGAGGTCGTAGGAGGGATGAAGGACGTGTAGGGTGTGGGGTATGGGGTGTCGGGTGTCGGGAACGATTGAACCCGCCCTTACCGTTGATTCGCCTTCTTCTGGATTATTTATCTTTTAGAAGTCTTTTCCATACGTTCACTTAAAATTGCCAGTCCAGCGGCGCTGATTTCTGCCAGAATACTAACTAGGCGAAATAAGGCAACTCCTGTCAGGATGAGACTTGTGGGCAACTGCTGATTTAAAAGCGCGATCGCAGTGGCTTCAAATACCCCTAAACCGCCAGGTGCCCCAGGTATGACTAATCCCAGTAACCAGGCGAAACTAAACGCACTCAGTAACGACGGGATCTGACTCGGAGTAATTGATCCTACCGCCAGTAAGGTAAATAAGAATCCGGTTCCCCGAAATCCCAAAAAACCGATTTCACCCAACAACGGCAATAAGGGATAGTGTTTAATCGGAAACTCTTGCGTATCTTGAATTTTCTTAAATCGGCTTAAGCGTTGAACAATAGGATTAAGAACTCGCGGATGAACTCCCAGCAACACCACGGCTAAACCGACAAATTTTAAACCCCATATTCGGCTATCAGACGCCATATTCACCCAACCCAATCCACCACTAATTAAGGCAATCGCTAACGCAGAAGCTGCCATTAACAGGGGTTCGAGCAACACGCTGATACTAGCAGCCCCCACGGAACCTCCTGCGCCCATGACAGCGGAAATTCGACCGTAGAAATGCCATACATTGCCGGGTAAATATTTAGCAACATTTGTTTTCAGATAAACTTGCAGCGCCTGACGCTGTCCGATAGGTTGTTTAAATGCCTTGAGAATCCACGTCCAAACCCAACCCGACCAAATATGTGCCAGAAGCGTGACCAAGACTGCGATCGCCAGCATTGTCCAGCCCTGGGGATCAATGCGAATTCCCGCAACGTCTCGCCAATGATCTTTAAAAGCTTTAGCGATAAAAAATAGCGTCCCGCCCAGAATGAGCCAGCGAATGTAAGGTTTTATCGATGACCAGATTTTTTTCATGGGCTAATGGGGGGAGCAGGGGGAGATGGGGAATATGGGGAAGAGTGTGTAGGGGCGGGTTTTACCACTAACGTTTCGTTTTCACCCTGATATAACTAAACCCGCCCCGACCTAACCGTTCAATTATCACAAATAACAAATGACAAATGACGTAGCTTGCTTGGCGCTCCGCGAGTTCTCCACCGTTAACTTTAATTGTGTCCACCTACCTATGACGAATGACGAATCTCCTTATTTACCGATCGCATCAGCGAGCTTGGCTATAGATTGTTCAACAATTTTAGCGGCGGTGTCCACCTCTTCAGCCGAGACAATCAAGGGCGGGACAAAGCGCACCACTTTTGGACCTGCGGGTACTAGCAGCAATCCTTGCTCCATCGCCGCTTTCACCACATCCACCGCCGTAAGTTCCACATCCGCCTTTAACTCCATCCCATTAATCAGTCCCCAACCGCGCACTTCATTAATGAGCTGGGGATAGTTCATCGCGATCGCTCTTAAACGAGTCCGCAACTGTTCACCCCTTTCCTGAACGTTTTGCAAAATACCTTCCTGTTCCAACGTCTGAGCGACGGTTAAGGCGGTAGCACAAGCCAAAGGATTCCCGCCAAAGGTACTGGCGTGATCCCCAGGTTGAAACACATCACAGAATTGCTTACACAGCATCGCCCCAATCGGAACACCGCCCGCTAATCCCTTAGCGCTGGTAAAAATATCGGGCTCAATCCCTAAATTCTCATATCCCCAATACTTACCTGTGCGACCCATCCCCACTTGCACTTCGTCTAAAATCAGCAAGATACCCGTCTCGTCACAGATTTTCCGCAAGCGCAGGAAGTACTCCAACTCGCCCGGACGCACACCCCCTTCTCCTTGCAGGGGTTCCAGCATCACTGCGGCTACTCGTTGATCCCCTTCATCCAATTCTCCGATCGCATCTTCCATGGCACCGATATCGTTATACGGCACATAATAAAATCCTGGCACCAAGGGATCAAAATTCTTTTGATACTTGGGCTGACCCGTAGCTGTAATCGTCGCTAACGTGCGTCCGTGGAAACTGGCGTTCGCCGTCAAAATTACAGGTTTCTCAATGTCTAGAACCGTGTGGGCGTATTTCCGAGCCAATTTAATTGCCCCTTCATTCGCCTCCGCACCCGAGTTACAGAAAAAGACGCGATCGGCACAGGAATGCTCAATCATCCACTGAGCTAATTCTCCTTGAGGGGGAATATAGTACAGATTAGAAACATGGTGCAGGGTTTTGATTTGCTGCGTCACCGTTTCGATCAGAGCCGGATGAGCGTGACCCAAGGTACAGGTAGCGATCCCAGCCACAAAATCGAGATAATCACGTCCGGCTGTATCCCAAACTCGACAACCCGTACCCCGTTCTAGGGCGATGGGGAAACGATTATAAGTTCCCATCACGTTAGTATCGAAATCCTTGGGATTGTATGCAGTCGATACACCTTCTGCTGATTCAGCAGGAATTCCGGGATTCTCGACGAGAGTTGGTTTGGTCACGAACATTATCTCCTAATTTGATTGGTCATTTTTCAGGGAACAGGGAACAGGGAACACCTCGACTTCGCTCGGTGTGAACAGGTAAGGTATAATTTTGAGTCAACTTCCCCAGCTCCCCCTGCTCCCCCTGCTCCCCCTGCTCCCAGACGTAGCATGCTACGTCTCTACATGGCTCCCCCTGCTTCCCCATCCCCATCCCCTTCAGCTTATTTTCACCCGATCGGTAGAGAGGAAAACACCGACCTGTATGAGATTCTGTATATAGCCCATTGAGTTTGCCGCTATAATCCATACATCTATGCTGTTCAATATTTTGTAATCAGGGCAACAACTAGCCAAATTGCTTCTGGTAGCCTTAGAATCAGTATTTTCTAATCCTAAACATAGAGAAGGTATCGAGATGGGGGTGCGCCTTGAATGGCGACTCTCTTTCCAATCATCTCTGATGTTTGTTGAGCTGTACAGCCCGTAGCTACAGCCAGTGTTGAAAAATTTTCATTGACAGTACCCATTTATATTCAGTCCATCTGCTCAATCTGTCTAACTGACCGATTGCCTAAAAACCCAATCACAAGCTTTCATAACACTCCTACTTCAAACCTAACTATGACTATCGCACAATTGAACCCAACTGCTACTCGTCAGTTTACAGAAGATACGGATTTTTCTCACCCTCAGAGTGAGCAAATCTCAGATAATGACCAAAAGCAGGTCGAAGTCGAATTTTCCGAAACAGAGACTCGTGCAGGAAAAACCCGGCAATCTGGCTACCATAAAACTAGCTCTGATGATACAGTAGGAGCGTTCTTCAAGGAGATGGCGCGTTACCCCTTGCTGAAGCCAGAAGAAGAGATTGAGTTAGCCACTCAGGTTCAATTCCTGGTCGAAATGAACGAGACGACTGAACGCTTGCACCAAGAGTTGGGACGCAAACCGACGAACGCTGAACTGGCTCAAGCTTTAGATCTGACCGAACGTCAATTTGAAAATCGCCTCTACCGAGGACAGATATCTAAGCGTAAAATGATTCGTTCCAACTTACGCTTAGTCGTTTCCATCGCCAAGCGTTATCTTAACCGGGGAGTTCCTTTCCTGGATTTGATTCAAGAAGGCGCATTAGGACTCAATCGGGCGGCGGAGAAGTTCGATCCCGCCAAAGGTTACAAATTCTCTACTTATGCCTATTGGTGGATTCGTCAGGCGATTACCCGTACCATCGCCAACGACGCCCGTACCATTCGCTTACCAATTCACATTGTCGAAAAGCTGAATAAGCTGAAAAAAGTGCAACGGGAACTCAAGCAGAAACTGCAACGGACTCCCGACGAAACCGAACTCGCAGAAGCTTTAGACATTAGCCGCACTAGCTTGCGTCAGTTGTTACAATTACGTCGGCGATCGCTCTCTCTCAACCATCGGGTGGGTAAAGGCGAAGATACAGAACTCGTAGATTTGCTAGAAGACAACGATTTACATTTGCCCGAACAGCAAATGAGCGAATCGATGATGCGTCAAGAGATTTCCGATGTCTTGAGTGATGTTCTCACCGAACGGGAAAAGGATGTCATTTCTCTACGCTATGGGTTGGCGACGCCTGAATCCTACACCTTAGAAGAAGTGGGCAGCATGTTCAACCTTTCCCGCGAACGGGTACGTCAGATTCAGAGTAAAGCCATGCGGAAGCTGCGCCGTCCTCAAGTTGCTCGCCGCCTACAAGGGTGGTTAAGTTAGGATTTGTTTTGTAGTAAGCGCTTCAGCGCTAATGGCACGCTTCGTGCCAACTACCAATCATGAATAAGTTGAAGATACGACCCGCTACCCCAACAGATGTGCCAGTGCTGTTTGAACTCATTCAAGCACTGGCTGAGTATGAGAAGCTGTCTCACCTAGTCACAGGGACGGTGGACGCTCTCCAAGACCACTTGTTTGGGGCTAAACCTTATATTGAGGCAATTCTGGCAGAGTATGAGGGGCAAACGGTAGGCTTTGCCCTGTTTTTCTCTAACTATTCCACCTTTTTAACCAAACCGGGCATTTACATCGAAGATTTATTTGTGCGCCCGGAATTTCGGCGTCAGGGTATCGGGAAGGCGTTACTAACCTATATGGCTCAACTAGCGCTAGAACGGGATTGTGGACGCTTAGAGTGGTCTGTCTTGGACTGGAATGAACCTGCGATCGTGTTTTATCAGCGCCTCGGTGCTAAAGTGCTACCCGACTGGCGCATTTGCCGAGTCACAGGTGATGCGCTTCCCCAATTAGCGACACAAAGCTTATATAATCTTTAAATTGGTTTACAACTTATGTCGCCAAAGCTAATGAAATATCAAAAACCGTGTTTTTCCTCTTGCCGTCAGTGATCCCAGTCTTTTACAAAAATAAGTAGATCTACTTAAGATTGTGATTAACTGTTTTAGGGAATGAGGAGAACATCATGATTTGGGTGAATGAACAGGTTGATCCCGGAGGTCTGATTTATTCGTGCATCGCTTGTCGTGACGAGGCTCAAGCCAAAGATTGCCATGAATCCTTCCAGCAGAACTTGACAGAAGAGCAAAAATCAGCAGGTTGGGTAGCGCGTCTGAGAACCGTCAGTTCCTGGGATGAGGTGCCAGTCAATGCGTTGAAGCTGGACTGAGGGTATCTGTATAATCTGGGATTGTAGGGGCGCTGGCTACAAGAGCCTATCAACCCTTGATTCTCCTGTAGGGTGACCCGCTTGCCATCCGTGTCAACTTAAGCCACAGTGTTCCTTTCCGTAATGCCAGAAGCATCTTTATGTGATGGTTCCCCTTCTCCCTTGAAGATACTGCTGGCGAATTGGAAAAACCTAACCCCCCAGCCCCCTTCCCTGCGAGGGAAGGGGGAGCATCAAAGCCCCTCCCCGCGTCGGGGAGGGGTTTGGGGAGGGGTCAGACCCCTCAGTTAATGACCAGCAGTATCCTTGAAGGGAGAAGGGGTTAGGGGATGAGGGTGAAAAGCTTGCCAGTATTGGTTTTCACCTTAAGTTGACACCAATGACCAAGGTGCGCTCATAAAATCCGTCAATGCCCACTCCAATTGGACTTTAAGGTTATTGGCATTTGTACAAAATATCATTAGAATCAAAAGATTGAAGCCAACCTACCCAAGGACACATAACAAATGACCAATGACGCAAGAACTGATAATTGAGGCAGGTCGCACCGAACAACAATATTGGAAAGACTTGTGGCGTTACCGGGAACTGTTCTACTTTCTAGCATGGCGAGATATCCTGGTAAGATACAAGCAAACCATCATTGGCATAGCCTGGGCGTTAATTCGACCCTTTTTAACCATGGTGGTATTTACCATAGTTTTTGGTAAACTAGCAAAATTACCCTCTGAAGGCGTTCCCTATCCGATTTTGGTATTTGCGGCGATGTTACCTTGGCAGTTCTTTTCCAATGCTCTTTCCGGGTGCAGCAATAGTTTGATTAGCAATGCCAATTTAATCGCCAAGGTCTACTTTCCCCGCTTGATTGTGCCAGCCAGTGCCGTGATTGTCAGTTTTGTAGACTTTATGATATCAGGGATAATTTTGCTAGGCTTAATGGCGTGGTATGATTTCCTACCCAGTTGGCGAATTTTGACACTACCATTTTTTATTATAATTGCGTTTGCAGCATCAATGGGGGCAGGGTTATGGCTAGCGGCACTTAATGTAAAGTATCGGGATTTTCGGTATATTGTCCCGTTTATCGTCCAGTTTGGTTTGTATATTTCCCCCGTGGGATTTAGTAGCACAATTGTGCCTCAAGAGTGGCGGTTAGTTTATTCGCTCAACCCGATGGTTGGGGTAATCGATGGGTTTCGTTGGGCAATTTTAGGTGGGGAAGCTAAAATTTACCTGCCAGGATTTCTACTTTCATTGGGATTGGTGTTTGGAGTATTGGCAAGCGGGGTGTGGTATTTTCGTAAGGTAGAACGGACGTTTGCGGATGTAATATAGGTATTTTCAGTGGATAAGCGAACTAGGTAATGGGTAATGTCTGACGCGGTGATTCAGGTCGAGAATCTCGGTAAGAAATATATCATTGGTCATCAGCAGCAGGAACGTTACACAGCGCTGCGGGATGTGATTGCTAATGGGGCGAAGTCTCTCGGACAACGGTTGCTGAAGCCTTGGGGGAAACAGAGTGCTAACCCAGCTTATGAGGAGTTTTGGGCGCTCAAGGATGTGTCATTTGAGGTTAAGCAGGGTGATAGGATTGGGATTATTGGGCGTAACGGTGCAGGAAAATCAACACTCTTAAAGATTTTAAGCCGAATTACGGAACCAACAACCGGAAAGATTCGGATAAAAGGGCGAGTAGCAAGTTTGTTGGAAGTGGGGACGGGGTTTCACCCGGAGTTGACAGGACGGGAGAATATATTTTTAAATAGTGCGATTCTGGGGATGAGTAAGGCAGAGACTAGGCATAAATTTGATGAGATTGTGGCGTTTGCGGAGGTAGAAAAATTTTTAGACACGCCAGTAAAGCGGTATTCTTCGGGAATGTATGTACGGCTGGCGTTCGCCGTAGCAGCTCATTTAGAACCAGACATTTTAGTTGTCGATGAAGTGCTAGCAGTGGGAGATGCACAGTTTCAAAAAAAGTGTTTGGGCAAGATGGAAGATGTGGGACAAGAAGGGCGGACTGTGTTATTTGTGAGTCATAATATGAATGCCGTTGAGGCTTTGTGTACAAGCGCTATGCATCTGAAATCTGGTCAACTTTTTGGTATAGGAGCTGTATCAGATCAAATTGAACTATATCTCAATTCTTTCCAGGAGCAGAGCGAAATTACTTATTATAATCCGACTCAGCTAGGGGAGAATCTACAACTTCAGAGACTAGCAATATCCCCAAACCCTGTTGTGAGTGGAGAACCTGTAGAGTTTGCCCTAGAGTTTTGGTCATCTGAAGCAACTCAACTTAACGAAGTGGCACTATTAATTCATTCGGCAATGGGTATACGTGTTGCTCTCCTTAATCTTAAAACCAATAATCTTACTCATAAGCTAGACGGTGCTACAACTTACACAATCGTTGTAACTGCAAAATCTATTCCTTTGGTAGCAGGTGATTATAATGTAGGACTTTTCCTCAGTTGTGGAAAGCTGATGAATAATTTTTTAGATCTATCAGTTTTAACTGTTGTAGACAAAGAAGAATTAGAACACTCTTTTTTATATCCTAATCGTCTTCGAGGATTCATAGAAATAGATTTTCAAATTTATAGTTCTTATTTGTAGTTTTTAGAGGTGAGTTGGAGCAATTAAACATACTAAAATATCAAGGTTTATTTCTATTTGTTTTGTATAGAGGAATTATTTATGCCTGGAATTAGTGCAATTTTATTTGTGGCTAGAAACTTAGATAAAGCTGAAATTAGAGGTAAAAGGATTATTGATGTTGGTTCATACGACTTCAATGGTAGCATTCGTCCGTTAATTGAATCATGGGAGCCAGCTGAGTATATTGGTGTGGATATCTTGAACGGATCTAGTGTTGACGTAGTTTGTAATGCTGACGATTTAGTTGATAAATTTGGTAAGGAAAGCTTTGATGTTGTACTTTCTTTAGAGATGTTGGAACACTCCAGAAATTGGAAGCGATCAATCAGTAATATTAAAAATATTTGCAAGCCTAATGGAATTATTTTAATAACAACTCGATCTTATGGTCATCCTTGTCATGGATTTCCTCATGATTTTTGGAGATATGAATTTGAAGACATGAAATACATTTTTTCCGATTTTGAATCTATATTAATAGAAAAAGATTATCAATCTCCTGGGGTTTTTTTAAAAGCTAAAAAAAATATTTTTTTTATTGAAAAAGAATTATCAGATTACTGTTTATACAGTATTTTATTCAACAAAAAATTATCAAAAATAAACAAGCAAGATTATAAAACATTCTATTTTAGGCGTTTAGCAATGAAACAGCACATAAAAAAAATAGGCAATAAACTAATTTTTAATTCAGGTAAAGCAGTGACTAGGTTTTTAAATATCTAGCCAATAAAACAATAAAGTAAATTAATAATTTAATCATGAAAATAAAAATAATAATGGCTAAATTTTTAGCCTTAATTCTTCTAAAAAACCCAGTATTGGAAAAACTTTTCTGCCACCTTTGTTCAAAACCACTTTTGAGGAAAACTCTGAGACTAGGCGGTGTAGCATTCGGCTGTGTTTACGCTTTGAACAAGCCAGAAATCAGACTTGCTCAACTTCCTGGTTACAAAATGTATGTCAATATTGCAGAACCTTTGGGTATTAGAGCTTATTTTTTTCAAGATACGTCAACGCTATGGCTAGTCTCAAATTTAGTTGATGAAGGTGATATTTGTATGGATGTTGGTGCAAATATGGGTCACTACACTTTTTTGATGGCATCCAAAGTAGGAACTAGGGGTAAAGTAGTTGCTTTTGAACCCCAGTCTAACTATTTTCAGATGATTAGTAATTCAATAAAACTGAATAATTGGGAGCAATTTGTCTCTGTTGAGAATAGAGCAGCTTGGAATATTAGTGGAGAAAAATTGAAATTTTATCTTTCTGATAATCCTAATAATTCAGGAACTTCTTCTCTGGTTAATCATGGGCTTTTCTTAAATAATGATAAAACTACTCGGGTTACGACCATATCGATATCTGATTATTTAAGAGAAGCGAGATTTAGTCAGTGCAAGCTTATAAAGATTGATGTAGAGCGAGTTGAGCTTCAGGTTTTACAAGGAATGATAGCGCTATTAGAAAGCAACTCAGTAGACTTTATTATTCTAGAAATGTACGCACACAGAGAGGCACAAAAACTACTTTGCAAATTTGGATATAGTTGTTTTTTGCTTGATTCATCTCAAGAAAGAATTGTCCCAATTATAAAAATTAAGCAAGAGCATTTCGGAGATTATCTTTTTATTAGTCCCCAAGCTTGGAAAAATTTTAGAGAGTGTTATGCAGAACTTATGTTATAAAATAGTTGATTTTCTCTATGCATGAAGTAATAATTGACTAAAATCTATGAAAATTGATAAGATTATTTCAATGGCAAATCAGAAGGTGCGACTGCGCTTTCTGGCAATGGAGCGCTCCTTAAGAGCTACTGGTTGCCAATTGCCAATTTTGGTCATTCCCTACGATGATAATCTCTTTGAACTCCCAGAAGGCTCTACCTGGTGGGAAATTCCTGAGATTACGAACTGGTTAAATGCTGAGCGAACTCACCCAACCATGCGGAAATACCAATGTCTGACGGTAGGAAATTATCAGTTTGTCGATGCCGATGTCTGCTTCTTGAAGAATCCTGAAAAAGTATTGGAACCTCATTTTGGTTTTATTACCTCATGCGGACATTGGCATAATTCAAACCACACCTATACCGAACAGTCAAAGCGCATAATGTCGCAAAAGACTACTACCTGGCAGAAAAGTGTCTTTAATACGGGGCAGTTTGCCTGTGATTGCCCCCTTTTTGAAATTGAGAAACTGAAGTCAGTAGCGATGCGACCGGATTTTATAGATACCTGCATTCAGTTTAAATTTCATGAGCAACCAGGACTTAACTTGCTAGTATTTGAGTCTGGAGTGGAGATTACAAATCTTACTCTTCCTCCTTTGTCTATGGAATCAACTTGGGCTGGTGACTACCCCGCTGAATATATTCACTACTGGATAGAGCAACAGCGCAAACCCTATTTAATTCACTGGGCAGGGACTAAAATGGATGTACCTCGACCTATCAATCAAATTTTCTATGATTTTCTTGCTCAAGCTGAAAGAACTGAGTGGGATGAACAGGTTAAGCAGTGGAGTAAATTACAGGGCAAAAAGAATAAGCATATACAAGCAGTTGCTCATCGCTTCAAGCGTGCATTGAAGACTCTAGTTTATTCCTAAAACAATTTTTTCATAGTAAGGTGTTTGACAGAGGTAATATTATTTTGTACAATTTATCTTATTATATTTTTTATTTTTTGATTCCTTTGTATCGATTTTATCGAGCAAGTCGTAAGGCTAAATGGTTATTTGTTCGCTCTCAAAAAATAAAGTCATATCTTAACAAATTTGAGGTGCGAAAACTCCAATTGGGTGGGGGTTCCCATCCTATGGCTGGCTGGTTAAACACTGATTTATATCCCTTTCAAGCGCCGGGGGTTCTTTTCCTTGATGCAACCAAACCCTTTCCTTTTAAAGATGAAACTTTTGACTATATATTTAGTGAACACATGATAGAGCATATAACTTATCAGGATGGCTTGTTTATGCTTCGCGAATGTTACCGAATCTTAAAACCTGGTGGCAAAATTCGGATTGCTACACCTGACCTAAGTATCCTAGCTAGTCTATACAGAGCAGAAAAAACTGAAGATCAAAAAAGATACATCATATCAGTGATTGATACTTGGCTTCCAGACATAGAAGTCTACAATGAGTGCTTTGCTCTAAACAATATGTTCCGCAACTTTGGACATCAATTTATTTACGACCAACCCACCCTCCAATGTGCTATGGAAAAATTAGGTTTTATCGAGGTGACTCGCTATCCAATTGGAAAAAGTGATGATGAGGTTTTTCAAGGAATTGAGTTTCATCTCAATGATGAAGCTATACGGTTTGAGACAATGGTGTTAGAAGCTAAATGCTTTTGATGCAATTCATTGAGAACTGCTATATAGGGTCTGCTGAATAAGTTTTGTGGTGGAGAGCGGGACTCAAACCAGTAATTAGACGTACTTGGGTGGATGAGTGGACAGTACCAACAGCGAAGGTAAATTGGCGTTTTCAATGGTTGTGGCTTTATGGTTTTGTTCACCCAAAATCGGGTCAAACCTATTGGTGGATACTACCCTACATAAATATTCAGTTATAGCGCTACGCGCTGGTATAGTTACAAGTTCTGAAAAGCAGCATCAGCAGCTTGATGAACGTTAAAATCATATATTGGTAGCTCTTTTCTAATAGCCGTCTTGATTTTATGCCACCAATGCTCAATTGGGTTTAAGTCG